>NZ_JBFHGM010000036.1:0-28028 GCF_041583095.1 Draconibacterium sp. | reverse complement strand
GAATCGGCTGCCTACCAGCGCAAAGCTCAAATGACTTATAAAAAAGCGGAAAATACAATTGCCAAAAAGAAGCGCGATTACCAACTTGAACAAAATAAGTTAAAAATGGGCGTGGCCCGAACAGAAGAAAGGGTAAAACGCAGCCAGGAGAAAATAGAAAAATTTCAACAGGCTATGCAAGCGGCGCGTATTTTTGCTCCTGAAGATGGTATTGTAATTTTTGGCGAAAACTGGGATGGCACAAAATACAGTAAAGACGGCGATATTTCAACCTGGTCGAACGGACCTCCGATTGCCACCTTGCCCGATATGTCGGAAGTAATTTCGGAAACCTATATAAAAGAAATTGATATATCGAAGATAAAAGTGGGCGATAAAGTAAGAGTTTCGTTTGACGCCCTTGAAGGAGTGATAATCAGTGGTAAAATAAATTCGATTGCACGTGTTGGTGAAGACCATAAAGATTTCGACATGAAAGTTTTTAAAGTGCTTATTCATCTCGACGAGTCAAACGACGGGTTAAAGCCTGCCATGTCGAGCAATAATGAAATAATTCTTGCCCAAAAAGAGGAAGCTTTGTTTGTTCCGCTAAAAGCAGTTATTAGCGAAAATGGCGAGGATTTTGTTTACCTGTCAAAACATGGAGAGACGGAAAAAACTCCGGTAACCACCGGTTTTGAGAATGAAGAATTTGTGCTGATAGAAAGCGGACTTCAGGAAGGCGACAAAGTAATTCTAAGCCCGGTACTGGAGGAAATTTAGAATACACTTAGTAACAAATAGTAAAAACGGGCTGAATTATCAGTCCGTTTTTTTGTATAAATTCGCGCCATGCAGAAACCGGTACATCCTAATATTTATTTATTTAATCCCACTTGCGAATATGCGGTGGCGAATGGTAATGCCTCGTGGCACCCGAATAAAATTCTGCAAAAAATGGAAGCCGACCTGGCTACCCTCCCCCTTTATTTTGCTGCTGAAAACGATGTGGTGATTGTTCCTGAAATTCCTGCAACCGAATTTTATGAACACCTGCAAAAAATAGGAGTTACACCCCCTGTTTTTGCTACAGAAAAAAAGCTAAAAAATAACCCGCCTGAACAAATTTGCAAACTCCAACCGTGGGGCTGGAGCCCTGCCGTACATAAACGTTTGGAAAGTTTTAAACCGCTTTGTGACCATGAATTTAAATTCTCCCCGGTGTTTATGTGGAAAGCGGAAAACCGCGAACTTTACTCTAAGAAATTTGCCTTGCAGATTTTACGACAACTGACACACAAACATCCGTCGGCCAGTTTTATCGGGAAAAACGAAATTACCGAAATTTGTGAAACGCAGCACCAGATAGAAACGCTTTTGGCAAAGTGGGATAAACTTATGGTGAAAGCCCCATGGAGCAGTTCAGGACGCGGATTACAACCGATTACCAAGCAACCAATACATGATAAAGTTTGGGAAAAACTACTCGGTATTGTAAAAGAACAGGGGTACGCAATTGTGGAAGCATTTCAAAATAAAGAGCTCGATCTTGCTTTTCAGTTTGAATTAAAGGCCGGAGTAATTCACTATTTGGGAACCAGTAATTTTTCGGCCGACAAGAAAGGGCAATACCTGGGAAACAGCCTGAACGGGCTACCTGATGATCTGGACGAGGAGGTAAAAGACTTTGCTAAAGAAATGTCAACGCTGATCATCCCTGCGCTGAAAGACGAGATCGGGAAAAGTAAATTAGCTGAAAACTACGAAGGCTATTTTGGTGTCGACACCCTAATTTTTAGAGATAAAACGGGGGCACTTAAAATAAATCCCTGTTTGGAAATTAATGTGCGGCACAACATGGGATTGCTTTCGCTCTACCTCGAAAAATTTGTTGCTCCATCAAAAAAAGGATGCTTCCGCATGTTTTTCAATCCAAAAATGCCATTTGCTGATTTCTGCCAACAAATGAGCCACGACCATCCGCTTGTTCTTGACGATCAAAAGATTGTTTCCGGATTTTTCCCGCTTACGGCCTTTACAAACTCCACCGGATTTGGCGCCTATCTGCTCGTTTAATTGAGCTGACTTGATTTTAACTTCATTTTGTTTACCTTTAAATGAACGATTAAATCCGGGCTGCTATGGAAAATAAGGACGAAAAACATACGAAGAAAGGGAAAAAGCTCTCCAAAAAATTTTACGAAAACGAACTCAACAGATTGCAGGTTGAATTGGTACGTCTGCAGGAATGGATAAAGTTTAAAGGACTTAAAGTGGTAGTGATTTTTGAAGGGCGCGACGCTGCCGGAAAAGGTGGTACGATAAAACGCATTATTCAAACATTAAACCCGCGTATTTGCCGCGTTGTTGCGCTGGGAACTCCAACCGAACGCGAAAAAACACAATGGTATTTTCAGCGTTATGCTCCGCATCTTCCTGCCGCCGGCGAAATGGTTTTGTTCGACCGTAGCTGGTACAACCGGGCAGGCGTTGAGAAAGTAATGGGCTTTTGTACCAACGAAGAATACTGGGAGTTTCTTCGCTCGTGCCCAAATTTCGAACGCATGCTAATCCGTTCGGGAATTATTCTGATAAAATACTGGTTCTCGGTAAGCCAGGATGAACAGGAAAAAAGATTCAGAGCGCGGTTAAACGAACCAACCAAAAGATGGAAACTGAGCCCGATGGACATTAAATCGATGGAGAAATTTGAAGAATATTCGAAAGCCAAAGATGAAATGTTTGCTTACACCGACACAAAAATAAGCCCGTGGTTAATGGTTGATGCCGACGATAAAAAACGAGCCAGGCTGAATTGCATCCATCACTTATTATCATCAATCCCATACAAGGAACTGGAACAACCGGAAATTGTACTTCCTGAACGACAGGAAAGAAAAGGTTATATACGCCCGCCGCTGGATGAAATGACATACGTACCGGAAGTTTATTAATATAAAAAAGGGAAGCGATTAGCTTCCCTTTCCATTTTCTTCTCCATTACTCTAGTTATCCCTTGTCCTGGTCATGTCGAACAGGTGCCTCGCCTGGTCTCCCAGGAATCCTGAGAATAACTTCTCCTCTCCATTTTCAATCACTAAACCTCTTTCTGCTAATTCGTAGTAGGCATAGGTCCAGGGCATTTTTTCTATTCCATCTTCGCCCTTAACCTCTACTTCTTCTTTTACAGCCAACGTTGCCGATTGCTGCAATTTACTTCCCTTTTCTCCTTCAAGTGCTTCTTTCATGGGTATCCCGGCATCGGCCAATCCCTTACAGGTTGTTTCCAGATCGGGCCACTCACTAACGTTCTGATAGTTTACAAAAGCGGTAAAATGATTCACCGCGTTACCATGCAGCAGCACCCAGGCCGCGTACTGCGACACATCATTTACTTTTAAAACATCATCTTTACGCGGAACTTTCCATGGTCTTCTGAAATATTGCGCTAAATCTTTCACCAACATTTCTCCTGCCACCCGGGGTAATTCCCCTTTAGCTTTTAAAGTTGCCAATAACCCGATACTCTCATCCGATAATAAATAAGGCGTTTCTTTTACTGTGTTCTTTATAATTTGCTGGACCCATTCGGGTAATTCTTCCACCTCCAACTGGCTCACAAATAGTTTAGGGAACATCGGATCGGGATGTTCAAAATGAACGGCGTTCAGTTTTTTCTTCTTGAAATTATATTTTTCAACCGGAACATACTCCAGGCAGGAAATGATGTGTTTTATTGCTCTTATTCCTTCCGGCTGTTCTCCGGTGTGCGTGTTAAATGTTCGAAAGGCAATGTGATCGTTTACCACGCTACCTCCCTTCTCGTTAACCAGGCGCTGATATTCCCGGGCATACGAAACACGATCGAGATACATAACCCACAGTCGAGTGAGTAATGCTTTGGTAATTTCTTTTGCTGTAACTTTCATCCTGTAGCTTTTTTATATTAAACAAAAAACACAGGGCTTTTGTTACTAAAAAACAGATGTTTAAGAATATAGGATAATTGATAAAAAAACTATAGCACAGGCTAGTGCTGACTGGTATTTTTCATGAACTCAAGCACGTCTTCTTTTGTGAACGCGCTGGTTGCTCCCATTTTTGTAGTATTTAATGCTCCAACAGCATTCCCGAATTTCAGAGCTTCGTCAACGGGTTTTCCGTTCAGATAGTAATGCAAGAATCCGGCGGCAAAAGCCATCCCTGATCCAACATTATCAATTGCTTTTAAATTATAACCCGGTTCAAAAAATAATCCCTCGGTGGCGTGTAGTGCTAAAACACCTGTGCTGCCACGTGTGATAATTACAATGTCGATTTTGAATATTTCAGACAATTTCCGGGCAAAATCTTCAACTCCGGTATATTCAATTTCAAGTTTATCGGCCAAAAATTCGATTTCCTTTTCTTTTATGCGCACTACATTGGCAGCTTTCAGTAAACGTTTTACAACCTTTCTACTGAAAAAGTGTTCGAACAGCTTGAGATCGAAAAAGTGCAGCGAATCGGGCGATTCTTTAATAAGCTCACGTAATGTATTTTTCGAGAGGCCAAAACGTTGCGGCAACAATCCAAACACCAAACAATCGGCTTTGCGAACCAATTTCAGGGCTTCGGCCGAAAACTCGATATGATCAAAAGCCACATCGTTTGCCACTTTATAAACCGCTTCGTCGTTTTCGTTAAAACTCACTTCAACTGTTCCGGTTTTAAATACAGGATCGAGCTGAACATTTTTATCTGAAATACCGAGTTTTATAAGCGTATCAATGGCCTCCATCCCCAGTTCATCGTCGCCAACACGCGAAAGTAAGTAGCCTTTTTCGCCCAGTGAGTTACACCGAAATACGAAATTAGATGGCGTTCCGCCCAGCACTTTACCATTAGGTAAAATGTCCCAGACAAGCTCTCCAAATGCAACTATTTTTTTAGCCATAACCTTACTTTCGGATGCAAATGTAAAAATTAATAAAACGCTATCAAAAGTCAGTATGTGTCTCTTTTTCAATTTAAAAGCAAAAACAGATTAATCAGTTGATAATGAGCAGTTTTTACGCGCAAAAAAAATGAAGCAAAAAAACAATTTTTACATTAACGCGTTTGTTTCTTTACAATGAACTATTTAGCACATCTCCATCTTTCGGGCGAATCGGAAAAAATGCTGGTTGGCAATTTTATTGGCGATTACATAAAAGGCAATAAATACCTGCAGTATGAAGACGAAATTGCCAAGGGCATTTTGCTTCATCGGCAAATCGATTCGTTTACCGACGCGCACCCGTTGCAACGGGAAGCCCGCTTGCTGTTTCGCCCCGAATTTGGATTGTACTCGGGAATCGTAGTTGACTTTATCTACGATCATTTTCTCGCAAAAAACTGGAGCCAGTATTCCACACTTCGCCTGCCGGTTTTTGCCAAACGGGTTCATGCCATTTTACTCAGCCACTTTAGTACGCTGCCTTTGAGAGTTCAGGGATTTCTGCCCTTCCTTATTCAACACAAACGTTTGGTTTCGTATGCTTCTGTTGATGGGATTATCCAGTCGTTAAAAATTATGGGAAAGCATTCCAGCCTTCCATCCAAATCAGAAGAAGTTGAACGAATACTACTGAAAAATTACATGGAACTGGAAATAAATTTCGCGGCCTTTTTTACTGATCTTCTTGATTTTGTTTCAGAAAAGCAAGGCATTGAAATTAAAAAACCCGATCTGATGACCGGGCTATGAATGGTAATAGTTTTTATGCAAGTAATTCAAGGAAGGCTTGTTCGTAAAAGAAATTCGACTCGCCAAAAGCCGGTTTTAAATCATTTAGCCAAATGGCATCCGGATCATATTTGGCAAAAAACGGACGACCTACCCAACTTGGATCGCGCCCCTGCAAAAAGTTCAACACAAATACTTTTTCTCCTGCAACTTCGCTAACACCAACAATTTGCACTTTCCCCGGGTTGCACGACATGCTGGGCCCTTTAACCGTGCGGCAAACGCCACTAACCTGGTTATACGCACTTTTGAAAATTTTCCAGGCCCTGTCGAGCGTAACCGCAAAATAATCCTGAGCACCTGTATTGCGTGCGATAAACATGTAATATGGAATGATTCCCAGTTTAACCTGTTCTCTCCAGTTTTCGGCCCATACGTTGCTATTATCGTTTATATGATGCAATAATGGCGATTGCGAACGAATCTGTACGCCGGCACTTATCAGTCGTTTTACAGCCTTCTGAACAGCCTCTGTTTTTAATTCTCCCGGATGATTAAAGTGAGCCATCAGCGCGATGTTGATTCCGCGCTTTTTCACTTTCTCAAACAAACGTAATAAATCATCAGCATCCTCGTCGGTTGTATAACGATAGGGCCAGTAAGCCAACGATTTTGTTCCGATACGTATATTACGCAGGTGCGGAATATCGGCATCGAGCAAAGCGTTGAAGTAGGCTTCGAAAAATTTGGTTTTCATCACTGCCGGATCGCCACCGGTAAACAATACGTCGCTAATGTGCGGGTTGGCTTTTATATATTCTACCAACGTATCCGCCTCTTTCATGGCAAATTTAAAGTCGTTTAGCGCAAACTGCGGCCAACGAAAACAAAATGTACAATAAGCGTGGCAGGTTTGTCCCTGGGTTGGAAAAAACAACATGGTTTCGCGGTATTTATGCTGAATGCCACTTAGCTTTTTACCATTAAAAACCGGCACGTTACTTTCCTGTCCGGCAGGGTTTGGATTTAGTTTTAGCCTGATTTTATTAACTTCTTCCTGAATGGTTTTTCGTGGAGCGTTACTTGTTATTAACGAAGCCATTTTATTAAAACTGGCTTTATCAAGCATTTCTCGTTGCGGAAAATTGAGAATAAAAAACGGATCGCGTTCAAAATTATTCCAGTCGATCAACTCATCAACTACATAATTATCAGTTTTAAAAGGCAAAACCGTTCCAACAACTTCTATTTCCAGTTTCTGTTCTTCCGAAAGAAACTCCATCTGCGGAATTTGCCTAAAGTTATGAAGAGAATAAGGTCTATAAATCATCTCATTAAAATTTTTAATGGGATCGCATGCAAGTCGATCTGCAAAATTGAACGCACAACTCTAAGTACTCGCTACTCGAATAAATCTGCGGTTCTTCCTCCCATAGGATATTAAAGAACTATATTAATTTTTACTGTCTGTTTTTCCCTTTTTTGATGAATTTCAGCAAAGAAATTCTTCCGATTTTTTTAAAGCCCCACAAAGGTATAAAAATGGGGGTAGTAAAAAAATGTTTTATAGAATCTTAAGAAGTGACCAAATTGCTAGTCAGAAAGTTTTTCTAAACGACTGGCATCCAGCCGAATAAATGTGAACAACAAAATTGTAAACGACCACAACGAAGAACCACCATAACTAAAAAACGGAAGTGGTATGCCAATAACGGGCATCATACCAATGGTCATTCCAATGTTTACCATAAAGTGAAAAAAGAGGATCACGGCCACCGAATAACCGTATATACGCGAGAATGTTGACCGCTGTCGCTCGGCAAGCCAGACAAGGCGCATAAAGAAGAACAAAAAAAGCAAAATTATAGTCAGGGTTCCTGCAAACCCCCACTCTTCGCCAACAGTACAAAATATAAAATCGGTACTCTGTTCAGGTACAAAATCGAACTTGGTTTGTGTACCTTGAAGATAGCCTTTTCCCCACATTCCTCCTGAACCGATGGCAATTTTGCTTTGGTTTACGTGGTAGCCGGCACCCTGCGGATTCGACTCAATTCCCAGCAACTCGTTTATCCGTGCCTTGTGGTGAGGCTCCAAAAAATTCTCGAAACCATAATCAACCGAAATGGTGAATAAGATGGAACCAATAAATACAATTGCAATCTTTGTATAATTCGAAAACTTATTCCGAACACTATGGTACAATACAATTATTGAGCCGACTACGGCTCCGGAAAGTATAAATTGTGCCAGGCCGAACAATGTGTTTATCACAAAACTTAAAAGAATAAAAAAACCGATGGACAAGGCATAAATAATGGTAACATTTAAAAACTGTTTGAGCTTTGGATTAAAAATCAGAAACATTAGTAAAGCCACTCCCACCATAATAAGTGCAAGGGTGAGATTGGCCAATACCAGGGCCAAAACAAAAAGAAGAGCCACTAAAGTTCCGAAGAAAAGCACCACTCCCGATAAGCCTTCGCGATATAACACCAGAACAAACGAAAAGTAAACCAATGCAGAACCGGTATCGTTTTGCAACAAGATTAAAACCACAGGACCCAATATTATTGCCGCTATGGTTAGTAACGATTTTGTTGTTTGTAGTTTAAAACCATGTGTGCTCATGTAACGGGCCAGGGCCAAAGCTGTTGCCGACTTAGTAAACTCGGCGGGCTGAAACAGAACAGGACCAATCTCAAACCAGGACCGGGCACCATTAATCTCCTTCCCTATAAACGGTACCAGCAATAGCAACAGCATTAATACGCCATAAATGATATAGGAGAAAAAAACATAAAAGTTAACCTCCAACAACATAATTATTAAGGCCAAAACAAAAGCTGCTCCGATCCACATCAGCTGTTTTCCGTATTGTTGAGTAATATCTAAAATACTCTGATGCTCGTCGCTGTACAAAGCAGCATAAATATTAAACCAGCCTAAAAACAGCATCAGTACATACAGGCCAACGGTTAACCAGTCAATATTTGCTAATATGTTATTTCTTCTTGGCATTAATCTGCTAATTCCGGGTTATGCGGATCTGTTAAAACAGCTTCCATCATTTGTTTTTCGTAAATAAGCCTGTTATCGGCAATGCTGTCATTCAGGTATTTTTCAATCAGTAAACTGGCAATAGGCGCGGCATAACTTGCTCCCCATTTACTGTGCTCCACATACACACAAAGCGCAATCTTCGGATCATCTGCCGGTGCAAATGCCATATACGCTCCATGATCAATCCCCTGGTTATTTTCAATGGTTCCCGTTTTTCCACAGTAACTGATTCCGGGAACAGAACGGTTTAAACGCGCAATGGTAACCTGTCGCATACCTTCAAAAACCGGCTCGAAATATTGAGCGTCAATTCCGGTTTCGTGTTTAATAGAAAAACTACTTCGCACCGTATCATTCTCAACTTCCTTAATAACGTGCGGTTGATAATAGTAGCCTCTGTTGGCCAGAATAGCTGCCAGATTGGCCATTTGCAGAGGAGTCGTTCCCAACTCGCCCTGCCCGATTGCCAGCGAACGTACAGTGATTGCCTGCCACCAATCTCCCTTATGCACCCTATTGTAATATTCTACAGTTGGTCGCAGTCCCGGATTTTCGTTATAAAACTCGGTACTTACTCTTTGCCCGAGGCCAAAACGTTTTACATACTCACTCCACACATGAAAACCGACAGCTGTGGTTGGATATTTATTGATCGTACTTCGGAAGGTATTCCACAAAAACGGGTTACACGATTCGCGCACCGCATCGATAACACTGGCCGGCGAAATATGATTATGAGTACACTTAATTGGACTGGAAGCCTTGCCGTTACAAACAACCCTCGTGGCATTGTTGATTGCACCTTCCTGCAA
The DNA here is from genome assembly GCF_041583095.1 of Draconibacterium sp. Taxonomy (NCBI): domain Bacteria; kingdom Pseudomonadati; phylum Bacteroidota; class Bacteroidia; order Marinilabiliales; family Prolixibacteraceae; genus Draconibacterium; species Draconibacterium sp. Next base: position 18,467 of record NZ_JBFHGM010000036.1, on the reverse strand, counting down.
ACCAATTAAAATGTTGAAAGGTTTAAATGTCGACCCCGGCGGATAACGCGCTTGCAACGAGCGATCAAACAAAGGCATTAAGGTATCGTTTTGCAGCTGGCTAAAGTTTTTTCCCCGAACCCGCCCCACAAGCAAACCCGGATCGTAAGTCGGGGCACTCAGCATAGCTAGAATTTCGCCTGTTTTGGGTTCAATCGCTACTACAGCACCTTTTTTATTCTGAAAAAGTTCTTCGGCATAAAGCTGCAAATCAATATCAAGTGTCGATACAAGATTTTTACCAATTTCGGCCGGTTTATCTTCTGCTCCGTTCAGGTATGAGCCCTGGTTGCGGTTGTGCACGTCAACCATTATTTTTTTCACACCTTTTACGCCTCGAAGCTGCTTTTCGTAGGTTCTTTCGACCCCACTTTGCCCAATATAGTCGCCCGATTTATAGTAGGTATCTCTTTTTATGTCGGAAGCATTAACTTCGCCTACGTAACCTAAAACGTGGGCTGCAACCGGGTATGAATATTCACGTAATGTTCTGGTTTGCGAGTGAAACCCTTTAAACTTATACAGCTGTTCCTGTAACAAGGCAAAACTTTCAGGCGATATCTGTTTGATTAAAACCGATGGTTTATAGCTTGAATAATTTTTGGCTTTGGCAATTCCCTCTTCAAGATCTGGGCGGGTAATATCAAGTAAATTACAAAGTAAAAGGGTATCGAATTCGCCTACTTCGCGTGGTGTAATCATCAGATCGTAGGCCGTTGTATTGTACACCAGCAACTCGCCATTACGGTCGTACACCAGTCCGCGTGCCGGATATTGAACAATTTCGCGCAAAACCTGGTTAGTAGCTGATTGTTTGTAATCAGAATCCATTACCTGTAAGCGGAACAGATTGATAATATAGATCAATCCAACCACAACAAAAATGGCTGCGACAATATAACTTCGTTTCGACAAATTGTTCATGTATTACCTGCCTGTAATAAGTTCTGACTACCAGCAACAAAAAGCTGCCATTCTATCTAAAAATTCAAATTAAATACCCTTCTTTCGACTTCTGTTAATCGCGAAATACAATAAACTGGCTTAAAACTATAACAAAAATTGAAAACAAGGAACTTAAAACAATACGATATAAGGTTCCTAAAATATCAGCGAAAGTAAATACTTCGACAAAGAATAGTGCCAAATGATGCAGGAACACCATTACTGCCGTGTAATACAGAAACCAGCCCAAACCGTTTTGAGCCAATCCCGGGTAATCTGCCATGTCCTCTTCGCGGCTGGTAATAGACCTGATGATAGGCGGACGCAAAAAAGCAATAAACACCGAGGCAAAAGCATGAACACCCAGAGTATTGGAGAAGATATCGATACTGAGGCCGATGAAAAATCCGCACAAAAGAAGCACATACCGTTGTGTATTTACGGGAAGCAGCATAATAAACAAGATGTAGATATATGGATTTACAAACCCACTAACCTGCACCTGGTTTAAAAACAGTACTTGCGTAAGCACAAGCACGATAAACATTATTGCATATTTAATTATTTCCCGCCCCATCTAATACTTCATTCTCCAGAGCTTTTAACTCTTCGTTTTTTACATTCTCGATTACATGCACATAACGAATCGATTTAAAATCGACAGCCAGCTTCACTTTTATATTGTAGTAATTTTCGCCCTGTGGTTTATCAAACGATAAAATCGTACCAATCAGTAATCCTTCAGGGAAAATGGATGAATAACCACTCGTTACCACCGTATCTCCTTTAGCCAGATTTACATGAATTGGAATTTCGAGCAAATCGGCCTGACGGTAATTCTGTCCGCCCCAGCGCAACGAACCATAACAGCCCGAGTTTTTGAGCTTAGCTGAAATGCTCCATCGCGGATTAAGCAACGACAAACCCGACGCATAGGAGTTTGAAACACTGGTAACCACCCCAACCACTCCTTGGGGCGAAAGAATCCCCTGATCGGCTTTTATTCCGTCTTCGAGACCTTTATTGAGGGTAATATAATTCTGCTGCTTATTGGCCGAATTATTAATAATACGCGCTGCCCTGAACACAAAATTTGAATCGGGCAGTTCAAACGTAGTTATTATCGAATCTGATACTGATATTTCCTCCAATGTACCTTCATCGAGCACCGACCGAAGATAAGCATTTTCGTTTGCCAGCTCTTTATTTACGCGTGCCAGTTCGAAATACTGAAATACCGAACTTGTGGCATTGTAAAAACTGGCCGAAATATAATTGGCCGAATTCAGAAAACGGGACCGCTGAAAACTATTGTAATTAAATACCAGCACCAACGAAACCGCTTCTAAAAAAAGAAACAGTAGAAACGCAAAATTTCTTACCAGGAATCGAAGGAGACTGCGCATTTATATTTTTAACTTTCTGTTATCGGATAAGGAATGAGAAGTTTTCAACATTTTTCAGGGCAATACCGGTACCTCTTACCACCGCACGTAACGGATCTTCTGCAATGTGGAACGGAATACCAATTTTGTCGGTCAGTCGTTTGTCAAGGCCTTTTAACAAGGCACCACCGCCTGCCAGCCAAATTCCTTTAACCACAATATCGGCATACAATTCAGGTGGTGTTTGCTCCAAAGCACTCAACACCGCAGTTTCAATTTTCGAGATCGATTTTTCCAAGCAATGTGCAATTTCCTGGTACGAAACGGGCACCTCAATTGGTAATGCAGTCATTTGGTTTGGCCCCTGAACTACATAATCCGGTGGTGGTTCTTTTAGCTGTGATAAAGCCGAACCAACATGAATTTTAATTTCCTCTGCTGTACGTTCACCAATTTTAATATTGTGTTGATGACGCATATATTCCATAATGTCGGCAGTAAGATCGTCACCGGCAATACGGATTGATTTGTTGGTAACAATACCACCGAGAGAGATAACCGCAATCTCGGTAGTACCACCACCTATATCTACCACCATGTTTCCTTCAGGAGCTTCCACATCTAAACCGATACCAATTGCAGCGGCCAGCGGTTCGTAAACCATGTAAACCTCGCGTCCGCCGGCATGTTCCGAAGAGTCGCGTACCGCACGAATTTCAACTTCGGTACTTCCTGAAGGGATACAAATTACCATTTTTAAAGCCGGAGAAAACATCCTCGACTTCGGGTTAATCATTTTAATCATCCCCCTGATCATTTGCTCCGCAGCGTTAAAGTCGGCAATTACACCATCGCGTAACGGCCTGATTGTCTTTAAATTTGCGTGCGTCTTCCCTTGCATTTGCCTGGCTTTTTCTCCAATGGCAACCATCTTTTCGGTTTTCAGATCGATGGCTACAATCGAAGGTTCGTCCACTACAATTTTATCATTATGGATGATAATAGTATTGGCCGTTCCAAGGTCAATTGCTATCTCCTGCGTTAAAAATGAAAATAAGCCCATAAATTAATTTGCTTTGTATCTAGTGCTATAAAGATAATTTTATTTATTAATGTCTGAAATGTCTGCGGCCTGTAAATGCCATGGCAATGCCAAATTCGTTACAAGCTTCAATCACTTCTTCATCGCGGATGCTACCACCCGGCTCGATGATGTATTTTACGCCGTATTCGTTGGCTGCCTCAATGCTGTCGCGGAACGGGAAGAAAGCATCGGAAATCAATACTGATTTTTCGATATCCAATCCACCTTTCAGGTCGAAACGCGGCATGGTAAGGTAGCGCAAACTATCCAAACGGTTTGGCTGTCCCATTCCTGCTCCGGTTAACCAGAACGCTCCGTTTTCAGCCTCGGTTACAACGGCAATAGCATTACTTTTTAAATGTTTACAAGCGATTGATCCGAATTTGGCCAGATTCATTTTTGAAGCTTCAAATTCTTTTTTGGTTACTGTTCTGAATTCAGTATCCAAACCTTCGTCTTCATCCTGAACCAGCATACCACCGCTAATCGAACGGTATAATTTTTCTCCTGCCACCATTGGGCGAACCGGCGTTACCAAAACACGAAGATTTTTCTTCTTGGCTAAAACCTCCAGTGCCTCGTCGGTATATGCAGGAGCGATAATAATTTCGATGAATTTTTTACCAAACCATTCAGCAACTTCCTGGGTAACGGTTTCTGTAAAACAAATGATACCACCAAATGCGCTGATTGGGTCACCGGCCCAGGCCAGTTCCAACGATTCCATAATGTTGTCGGTTACTGCTAAACCACAAGGATTTAGGTGTTTAATAACCGAAACGGCCACTTTGTTTTCAAGGTGTGTAACCGAGTGATATGCATCGCTGGCTGATTTCCAGGCTGCGTCGGCATCCAGCATATTGTTGTATGATAAGGCTTTTCCCTGCAGTACCTGAGCATCGGCAAGGCCTGCACCTTCAGCAACGTTATTGAATTTAAAGAATGTAGCTGCCTGGTGTGGATTTTCTCCGTAACGTAAAACATCGCCATCGTTCAGGCTAATGCGATCTGTTCCGGCATCAACACCTTCGTTGAAATAGCTAAAAATTGCAGCATCGTAATGCGACGAAACACCAAATGCTTTTCCGGCAAACCACTTACGCTCTTCCAAACTAAATTCGCCATTGTTGGCTTCCAGTTTTTCAAGAAGTGGCTGATATTCGTTTTGCGAAGGAACGATCACCACATCTTTAAAGTTTTTCGCAGCTGCACGAATCAATGAAATTCCGCCTATATCTATTTTTTCAATAATATCTTGTTCTTCGGCTCCCGAGGCCACAGTATCCTCAAACGGATACAGATCAACAATTACAAGGTCGATCTCCGGGATTTCGTATTCTGTTAACTGGCTTACATCGCCCTGGTTGTCGCGACGTGATAAAATTCCGCCAAACACTTTTGGATGCAACGTTTTTACGCGTCCGCCCAAAATCGACGGGTAACCGGTTAAACTTTCAACTGCAGTAACCTCAACACCCAACGACTCGATAAAACTTTTTGTACCACCTGTACTTAAAATCTTAACACCCAAGTCGTTTAGTTTTGTAACAATCTTATCTAAATTTTCTTTGTGAAAGACTGAAACCAGAGCAGTCTTAATTTTTTTATTATCAGCCATTTATTGGATTTTTCAAATTCGCTTGCAAAGATAAAAAAAACAGACAATTTACTATTATAAACAAAGGGCGAATTAAAATATTATTCACAGCTTTAAGTATTTCTAAAATCATTGTAATATTTTCACCAAAATTACACTAATACAACAGATCTTATGTGCTGAATTTGGAACGAGGATAAAATTATCCAAAATCACTTTTTTAAAACCTGTTGTTTTGAAGTAGCACAATAGAAAACAAGTACTACTTTTACATTTAATTAAAACCTGAAAATGTTACTGCTTCGATTGATATACGAGTCCTTTTCATTTGCTGCAAATTCGCTTACAGCCAATAAACTGCGAACCATACTTTCGTTGCTGGGTGTTACCATCGGTATTTTTGCAATTATCTCCGTTTTTACGGTTATCGATTCGTTGGAAGGTTTTATCCGCGACAGCCTGAACTCGCTGGGCAGCAACATGGTTTATGTGCAAAAAATGCCCTGGACTCCTCCTGAAGGTGAAACTGAATATCCGTTCTGGAAATACCAAAATCGCCCCGTACCTACCTTAGAAGAAACTGAAGAAGTAATAAGGCGTGCACAAACGATTGACAATGCCGCTTTTTTATTTGGTTTTGGCCGTAAAGTTCAGTACGGAAGCACCACACTCGACAATGCAGTAATAATGGCAACCTCAGGCGGACTGATGGATGTGTGGAACCTGGAAATTGCACAAGGGCGCTACTTTACCGATTCGGAAATGCGAAACGGGGCACCGGCTGCAGTTATCGGGCACGAAATTGCCGACCAGCTTTTCGATGGACTGGATCCAGTTGGCCGAACCATAAAAATTCAGGGACAGAAGTTTAATATTATTGGTGTTTACACGCCAATGGGGCAAGATGCTTTTGGCACCAACATGGACCGCTATATCCACATTAGTGTTGTAAAATCGTATTACATGATTGATGTGCGTGACCGAGACCGTGGACAAACCATTTGTATTAAAGCAAAAGATAATATTGATACCGACAAATTTATGGCCGAGTTGGAAGGTATTATGCGCACCATTCGCCGGCTGAAACCAATGGAAGAGAACGATTTTGCATTAAATGAAGTAAGTATTGTTGCCAACCAGTTCGATCAGTTTTTTGTGGTGTTTAACCTGGCCGGCGCTATTATTGGCGGATTCTCGATATTGGTTGGAGGTTTTGGAATTGCGAACATCATGTTTGTTTCGGTAAAAGAACGAACCAAAATAATTGGCATACAGAAATCGCTGGGAGCCAAACGTTATTTTATACTGTTACAATTTATTTTCGAGGCAATTGTACTTTCAGTAATTGGCGGAGTTATCGGCTTGCTGTTGATTTATGCAGGAACAATTATTGTAAACCAGTCGACCGATTTCACCATTATTTTAACTACCGGAAATATTATTAACGGCCTGATGATTTCATCCGTAATCGGCTTCCTTGCCGGATTTATGCCGGCACGCGCTGCTGCCAAACTCGATCCGGTTATAGCTATAAACTCGGTTTAAACTTAAGCGTTGAGTTTTAAAAATCAATCGCTTTCATTACCTGGAAAGTTTTTGTAAAAATTCAAGAAATCACAACGGACACAAAAGTTACTTCGAAAAACATTCTTCTACTTGAAGGCTTCGCAGACTTGGTGATAATGTACTTTATCGAAAATAAACTACCTTTTTCTTTGAGAATAAGTATAAATTAACCCGATTCCAAAATATGGATCATTCTGAACACGGCCGAACCGGAAAGGTTTGTTGACAATTTGTGAATTAAGCCTGTCGGTAACTTCCTTGAAGTTAATACTGTTTCCTCCAACGAAAATGCGAATTGCAAACTGCTCTGAAAATTCCGCCGTAGCCCCAAAATCAAAACCATAAAACGGTTGTGCTTGCTGATCCGCCTCATTAATTATTGTCTCTTCTGGCGAAACAATATCAACCTGTCCCGTTAAACGCAAAGAAGCTAATCCACTATAGAATGTTGCGTAAAGTTGTATTTCAACAGCATCATCTTCGTTGTAGATAATGGGTAAATAACCTGTTATTTTACCATTTACAAAAGTACTTCTCCCCTCAAGCTTGTAATAATCAATATTATCTGCGTGGAAATTATCCTCTAATATTTTAAGGTCAGAAAAGCTGTCGGCATGCTTAATACCTCCGCTAACTCCAATACCCAAAAACTCATGAATTCGCCATTCATGACCAAGTTCAACTCCGTAAAAGGACGGAGCTTCCTCCAGCATAGCTGCTTTCAGATTCACATCGAAATTTTTGGATGGATATGATTCTTGTGCGGAACTTAGCTTTATTACAAAAATGAGCAATACACCAAGTAATAGAGGTTTTGAAAGATAATCCATAAGAAGACGTTGATAAATAGTTTGTTTTGGAGGCAACATCAAAAATCAAACCAAATTGAAGAATATACCCGAGATTGTCAGGTAAATCATCATTCCCAAAATATCGTTCATCGTAGTAATAAAGGGCCCGGTTGCCAAAGCAGGGTCGATCTTAAAACGATGGAGAATCAAGGGAATTACGGTGCCAAACAAGGAAGCAAAAAGAATAACAATAAACAGTGAAATAGACACCGAATAGGTAAGGTTCATATTGCCGGAAACAAAAAAGTTGTAGCAAAAAATAAGCAATGCAAAAATGCTTGCTGTTAAAACAGCCACTGAAACCTCTTTAACAATTTTTCGTGCCGGCGTTTCAATATCTTTAACACCACTGGCAATACTTTGCACTACAATTGATGACGATTGGACCCCAACATTACCGGCCATTGCCGCAATAAGCGGAATAAAAAATGCGAGTTCCGTTACTTTTTGCAACGATTCCTCGTGTGAGCCTAAAACCACTGCTCCGAGAATACCTCCCAATAATCCAATCAGCAACCACGGAAAACGTGCTCGCAAAACCTGAAAGACTTTATCGCCTGGTTCTACATCGCCGGTAATACCCGAAACCATCTGGTAATCTTTTTCGGCTTCGTCACGCACAAAATCAATCACATCATCGAAAGTGATTCGTCCTTGCAAACGCCCGATTTCATCCACCACCGGCATAGCTACAAGGTCGTATTTATCCATTAACTCGGCTACCTCTTCCTGGCGTGTATTGGTGTATACCTTTTGTATATCCGGATCGTAAATTTTCGATACTTTGGTGTTGGTATGATTTAATATCAGCTTTTTCAGCGAAAGTACGCCTTTAAGTTTATCGTCGTTGTCGGTTACATAAATATAGAAGATCTCGTCAACATCTTCTGCCTGTCGGCTTATTTCTTTCAGGCAGGTTGCCACATTCCAGTTTTCGTTTACGGCAACCAGCTCTTTTGCCATTATACCACCGGCCGAATCTTCTTCGTAATCCAGCAGATTGATAATATCCCCCGCCTGCTCAATGTCTTCAATTTCATTCAGTACTTCTTTCTGTACGTCTTCATCCAGATCGGCAACAATATCGGCAGCATCATCCGAATCCATGAATTCGATGAAGCGTGTAGCGATCATTTCAGGCGGAATAACTTTCAAAAAGCGGCGGCGGTCGTCTTCATCAATCTCAATCAGAACATCAGAAGCTTTTTCTCCATCAAGCAATAAATAAATGAATTTCGCTTCGTCAGTGTTCAGATCATCCATAACCTCGGCAATATCAGCCGGGTGGAGATCCTGCATTAAGGCAGCAACTTCCTTCTTCTTCCCCTCCTCAATCAGCTCTTTTAACTGCTCAATGTATTCTCTGGTTGCTTCAAAACTCATGATTTACTGTTTTTCGATTTCTTCGATTTTACAAGTTAGATCAATGAACGCACCGACCGAAAGTTGTTCCGGACGTTTCATCGCATACTCTTCGGGTAAAGCTGAACAAATTTCCTTTAAAGAGTTACGTAGCATTTTTCGGCGAAGGTTAAAAGCTGCCTTCACCACTTTAACAAACAGTGCTTCACTGCACGGTAGTTCTTTTAACTGGTTGCGTTTTAGCCTTACCACTGCCGATTTTACTTTTGGCGGCGGATTAAACACACCTTCCGACACGGTAAACAGGTATTCGATATCGAAAAAAGCCTGTAGTAAAACACTCAGGATTCCATAAACTTTCGATCCGTGGGGCGCAGCAATACGTTCGGCAACCTCTTTTTGTATCATTCCAACAGTTTCGGGAATGCGGTTGCGGTATTCCAACACGCGAAAAAAGATTTGCGATGAAATATTGTAAGGGAAATTACCGATAACACTGAATTTACCTGAAAAACGTTCGGCAATGTCGGCTTTCAGAAAATCTTCTCCCCAAATATGTTGCAGTGTCGGAAAATTTTGTTTGAGGTATTCTACTGATTCGGTATCAATCTCAACAACATGGACATTAAGTTCCGGACGTTGTAAAAGGTATTGAGTGAGTACTCCCATTCCAGGGCCGATTTCCAGTATATCCGGTACATCGGCACCCAGGCTGTCAACAATTTTCCGCGCAATATTTTGGTCGGTTAAAAAATGCTGACCTAGATTTTTTTTGGGTCTTACATAACTCATTACACTCAGCCTCGTCCATTGTCAATTTTACTTAATATCTCTTTTTCGTTCGATTAATAAAACAAATTTATATTTTTGCCATCAAAGAAATGCTCGATACCTAACGGTGTTTTTTCGCGTCGTGAAAGTAGTAAAATTTAAGGGAAATAACAGATAGCGCGGAAAAGAAAGCATTAAAAAGACCTTGATTTTGAAAAAAACAATCGTTAAGATTCTACAGTTTATCGGCTTCTTTGCGCTGGGAGCTTTCATCTTTTGGCTTATTTACAAAGATCAGGATATTGAACGGATTAAAACCGTTTTAAAGAATGATGTAAACTATTGGTGGGTGGCACTCTCGCTGTTTCTTGGCTTGCTAAGCCACATCAGCCGTACTCTTCGCTGGGGTTTAATGATCGAACCTATTGGACATAAACCACGCTTTATCAATACTTTTCTGGCGGTAATGGTAGGCTATTTAATGAACATGGCATTCCCACGTATGGGCGAAGTATCGCGCTGCGGTGTTTTGGCCCGTTACGAAAAAATATCGTTTACCAAACTGGTGGGCACTGTGGTTGCGGAGCGACTGATTGACCTGATATCGCTGCTTATTTTGCTGGCGCTTGTTATTCTTTCGCAGTTTGGAGAGATGCTTAACTTTATGAAAGCCAATCCGGGAATTTCGGAGCAACTGCATGCTGCCATCACGTCGCCTTACCTTATCATTGGCGTTGTTGTGCTGGCCGTTTTGATCTTCGTTTTCAGAAACGCATTTAAACACACTGCCTTTTTCAAAAAAATATTGGAAGTGATCCGCAACTTTAAAGAGGGTTTCATTTCTATCCGAAACATAGAGAAAAAAGGCTGGTTCTTTTTTCACTCGGCGTTTATCTGGGGCATGTATTACCTAATGCTTTACGCGGTTTTCTTTGCGTTCGATTTTACCAGCAACCTGAATCCGATTGCCGGACTAACCACATTTGTACTTGCAAGTTTTGGGATGGTGGCCCCGGTGCAGGGGGGAATCGGGGCATGGCATTTTATGGCCAAAGAAGCCCTGTCGCTGTACGGCGTAGCCAACGAAAATGGAATTATCTTCGCTTTTGTGGCGCACACGTCAATGACTGCAATGATCATTCTCATTGGTATACTATCTATACTTATTCTTCCGTTTATTAATCGCCGAAGTGATGTTACCGAACCTGAATTACAGGTTGAATCGGCAAACTAATTGCAACAGCTGTAAGAAGAATTAAATCTTTTATCTACGGTCAAAAAATTAAACAATTTGAAATTTGCCTGCCGGCGGCCATCATTTTTGGCTTGATCCAAAAACGATGCAAAAAGCTCAAGGCTGCTTTTGATCATCATCCTCCGTTTTCATAAAACCTAAGTTCGGACGGGTGATCTCCTCGCCTACTCGGAGCTTCCCGCTCTCACTAAGATTTTATTTCAACTCCGGACGAAGCCCAAAAGAGGCCGTCCACTGATGTTTCGTCAGCTACATCGGAGCCTGGCCTCGCCCGGTGAGCCGGAAAACAAGAGGTGACAGCGTTAAAAAATTACTGATGTTTGAGGAGGAATGACAAGTTTCAGGAATGTTAGCCGGCATCGCGTAGTTTTTCCGAGTGAAGCGGGCGCAGCCTTGGGTTTTCTGTCTACTCTTTGGGCTAAACCAAAGAGTAGAATCCGCCTGATAAGCCAAAAGTATATTTCTTTTGCTTAGTAGCATAATTTGATTCAGCCATTTCGCATGTGAACCATTTTTTGCATCTTCACTTAAAATTTAAAGTAATACCTTCGAGCAGAAAGTAAAAAATAGATTTGTACATTTGGCTGCTAAAAACTGATTTTGGCACCTTTAAACGTCTAAGATTTTGAACACCGAACTCTTTATATCGCGCAGGCTTTTTTTCGACAAGGCAAACAAAAAGCAATTGTCGCAACGTATTATTCGTATTGCGCTGGCCGGTATTGCGCTGGGTTTAACGGTAATGATTGTTGCCGTGGCGGTGGTTACCGGTTTTAAAAAAGAGATCCGCAACAAAGTGATCGGCTTTGGTTCGCACATTCAGATTATCAATTACGACTCGAACAACTCGTACGAAACCAGCGCTGTTTCCGAAGATCAGCCATTTTTAGCCGATGTAAAAGCACTACCCGGTGTAAAACGCCTGCAGCCTTATGCCACCAAACCGGGAATGATAAAAACCGACGAGTACATTCAGGGAATTGTGTTTAAAGGTGTAGACGAAAACTACGACTGGCAGTTTTTTAGTAAACACCTTATTGAGGGCCAGTTACCGAATATTAACGACACTGCCCGTGTAAACGAAGTGTTGCTGTCGGCGCAGGTGGCCAAACTGTTGCGCCTGAAACTTATGGATCGTATTGTGGTGTATTTTCTTACCGGTGACGAAATTGTTCCGCGCATGCAGCAAATGCAGATTAGCGGTATTTACCGCACCGGTTTCGAAGAGTTCGACCAGCTGTTTATTGTGGGCGACCTGAAACAAATTCAGCGCCTTAACGACTGGCGCCCCGACCAGATTACCGGCTTTGAAGTAATTGCTACCAACTTTTTCGATATCGACAATATTGAGCAGGAAATCCGCAATATTATTATCAGCTACCGCGAAGAAAACGCAGAGATACTGCGCACCCAGAGTATTACGCGTGTTTACCCGCAAATTTTCGACTGGCTGTCGATACTGGATATGAACGTGTGGATCATCCTGATACTTATGGTTATTGTGGCGGCGTTTAACATGGTATCGGGGCTGCTGGTGCTGATACTTGAACGTGCAAGTATGATCGGCGTGCTAAAAGCGATGGGAAGCCCCAACTGGAGCATCCGTAAAGTGTTTGTGTACCTCTCGGTATTTCTAACCGGGCGTGGGCTGCTGTGGGGAAACATTATTGGCGTGGCTATCGTGTTGCTGCAAATGTTTTTTCATATCATTCAGCTTAATCCCGAATCGTACTACGTTGATTATGTTCCGATGAACTTTTCGCTTACCCACTTGCTGCTACTCAACCTCGGAACCATTGTTATTACTTCACTCATCCTGATAATTCCAAGCTGGTTTATCTCCAAAATTTCGCCTGATAAAGTGATTCGCTTCGACTAATTTTACTTCTGCGCGTAATCAATATCACTCCTTCTTTGTTATTAAAGGCCAAAGGAGAAAACAAACATGACAAACAGAAAACAATTGGCCTTTTCGGTGCTCGATTTAGCGCCGGTTGCCGAAGGCTCGACTCCCGCTGATGCTTTGCGCAACAGCCTCGAACTGGCACAACAAACCGAAAAGCTGGGTTACAGCCGCTACTGGGTGGCCGAACATCACAACATCATAAGTGTGGCCAGCGCCGCCACATCGATAATAATTGGATACATTGCCACAGGAACAAAAAACATACGCGTTGGCTCAGGTGGAATTATGCTGCCCAACCATTCGCCGCTAATCGTTTCCGAGCAGTTTGGTACACTGGCTGCGCTTTACCCCAACCGTATCGATCTGGGCTTAGGCCGTGCTCCCGGAACCGATCCGGTAACGGCTGCCGAACTGCGCTACGACCGCATGCGTGCCGCGCAGGATTTCCCAAACGAAGTGCGTAAGATTCAACAATACTTCTCCCCTGAAAACAGTAAGGCCGAAGTTCGTTCCGTTTTATCGGAAGGTGCCAACGTGCCCATTTACATTTTAGGATCAAGTACCGACAGTGCCTACCTGGCCGCCGAACTGGGATTGCCTTATGCATTTGCCAGCCATTTTGCCCCGCAAATGCTTATGGCTGCGCTGAAAATTTACCGCGCGAATTTTAAACCATCGGCCCAACTCGATAAACCGTATGTAATTGTGGGCAGCCAGGTGGTTGCTGCCGAAACTAACGACGAAGCCGAGTACCTGGCCAGCACCATGCGACGCAGTTTTATGGGCATAATTACCGGCCGTCGCGAGCTGATGCAACCACCAACCCACCACCTGGGTTACGAAAAATGGGGAATAATTAAAGAGCGTATCGACCAGATGATGGCCTGCTCGCTCATTGGCGGTAAAGAAAAAATTGAGCGTGAGCTAAAAGAGCTTATAGCAAACACCAATGCCGATGAAATTATTGTTTCATCGCAGATTTACGACCAGCAAAAGCGGTTGGATTCGTACCTGATTTTTTCGGAGGTGGCGAGAAACTTTGAATATTAATCGGATTGTGCCACTCGTTTGCAACTGCCAGCCCCGAAGTAATCGGGAAGGGGTTTCCGTTCTTGTCGTTTTTAACAACGCTTACAATCTGCATTACAAATGCAAAAACACCTTATCCCTGGTTACAAACGAGGGTCTGTTGAGTAATTTCCCTTGAAAAAAACATGAAGAAACAAGTTGGGAACACATTTTCACGGAAAAAGATGTGAAAAACTATTCCGTGAAGCTTTTTGCAGCGAAAATGGGGTGCCGTATCATTTTCTGATGGCATTTGCGGCGAAAAAACGATGAAAAAATGGTTCGCAAGGCTTTTTTCACCGAAAATGAGCTGAAGAAATGAGTTGTGAGGCTTTTTTCACGGAAAACGATGTGAGTAAATGTTTTTTCAATTCATTTTCATGGAAAAAAGGCAGAAAAATGATTTCCCGGTCATTTTCACGGAAAATACACTCCAGAAAATTCCCAGCCGTTTTCACGGAAAACTACTTTGAAATGAACGAAAGTTGTTTTTCTGTAAAATATGCAGTAACTTACTTAACAATAAAACCACAGGCACCTGTCCAAATGAACTTCATTAACCAGGAGCATGTGTTAATCTACTTACAACAAAATAAAATTTTATGATTCCCACATTAATGATTGGTCGTAAAGTTACCGAAATCGACGGAACTACTACGCAAGTTATCCAGGGTTACGATGCCACAACCCTGAACACCGATCCGAATATGGAGGTGATTTTCGGAGAGTTAAAACCATTGTCGGCGCTGTTTACCTCGGCCATACGCCGCATGAAAGCAAAAAGCGAAGCACAAACACTCGACGAAGTGCGCGAAGAAAAAATGGACGGATGGTATTACCTCTTGCTGAGTTTTTCGCATCACCCCGATGCGCAGATTCGTAACGCTGCGTTGGCCCTGCTGACTATTTTCAACAACTACGGTATGGAAATTAAAAAGGAAAGTTTTACGGTTGAAAGTTCGCTGCTTAACTCGATGCTGGCCGATTATTCAACCCCCGAAGCCATGGCCAATGTGAGGTTTATTCCACAAGGAGATATTTACCTTGCAGCTCTTCAGGAAGCACAAGACAATTTCGAAAGCAACCGTCTGGGATTCGAGGAAGCACAAGCCGAAGAAGGTACGCTGGAGAATGCTTCGGCTTTGAAAAGACAAGTGGTTGATCTGATTAATAATAAGCTGGTGAATTACCTGAACGCGATGGCGCAAATAAACGAAGCCACTTACGGCCCGTATGCCCGCATTGTTGCCGAAATTATTTCAACCAACAACGAAGTGGTTCGCAAACGCCGGAATAGTGAAGACGAGACGGAAGAAGAATAGACTCACCCTGATTAAAACAAGTTTTAATCTGTCCCTTTCTGCTATCGCAAACAGGGAATGAACTTTGAAGCTTCCAAGTTTATAACTAATGACCAGCGAAAGAAAAAATGAAATGTTCTTAGATTTAGCAAGTTTAGGGGGGCGTTGCCATGTGCGCGTCCCCTTTTTTTTAAGGTTAAATAAAAATTCATAGCAAAATAAGCTTCAAAATTTATTGACTCACCCTGATTTGCCTTCGACACAATCGTCCCTCTCTTCGCGAAGGAGAGGGAGTGAGGGAGAGTTCGTAGAATACTGATTCACTTTCATTCCTGTTGGCGATTCACGGGAATCGTGAATGTTTTGTTGCATTCATATTAACACAACAACAAACGTTGTTTCTGCGTTTGTCCTACTCAAATGTGCAGGTATTTTTTATTTTTGCGTCTTATGATCACCAGTCCTGATAAAATAGCAGCCGCTTTAAAAGCCGACCTTCCCGGTTCGCAGTCGCATTATAAAATGCTGCCGCCCGGGCGTGTGCTAAATCCTGCTCCTGAAGACCAGAGTAAGGTGAAGCCTAGCAGTGTGCTGGTGTTGCTTTTTCGTGATGTTGACGGATTAAAGGTCTGCCTGATTAAACGCCCCGCGTATATGAAACACCATGCCGGGCAAATTGCCTTGCCTGGCGGACGGATTGAGCCCAACGAAAGTGCAAGCGAAACTGCGTTGCGTGAAACATACGAAGAGATTGGAATTCCACGAGATAAGATCAGGCTGTTGGGAACGCTTTCGTCGTTTTATGTTGAGGTGAGCCGTTTCCAGATCACACCATTTGTGGGTTGGATGGATACCAATCCTGAATTTATACTTTGTCCTGATGAAGTGGAGAAAACCATTCTTTTCCCAATTGATGCCTTTAAGCCGCCATACTCCAGCATCGAATTAAAAACACTTACCGGATTAATGAAAGTGCCTTGTGTAAAATACGATGGCGAAATAATTTGGGGTGCTACCGCTATGATTCTTTCGGAATTTTATGATCTAATCAATAAAGATTGAAACTTCAATCTTTATGCTTTATTTTCTCCCCTATTTTAGGGGAGATGTCAGCGTAAGGCTTGTGGGATGACGACAAAGGGGTTTATTTACCTTGAAGCACTACCAAGCCTAATCATACCACGCCCAAGATACGCCTAAACGGAAAGTTCCGCGCGGCATTGGGTAATTTGGTGTTGTCATGTAATCACCATCAATAAAATGTGTACCGATGTTCATATATTTAAAGAATACCTTCGTACGTTTCAGGCGCAATGTAGCATACACATCAATGTATGGATAGTTACCGTATTCTTTTTCGCTCTGCAAATAAAACAAGCCGGTTGACGGTGAATACGCATCGGCATAATAACTTGTATTGTAGCGCACATCGGCACCAATTTGTGTGAACATTACTTTCGAAATGGTAAACTGGTAATAGGTATTTACAAAAGCCGACCATTCGGGTAAATGCAGATAGCGCTCTTCCGAAACCTTTTGCCAAAGCAATCGCGTGCGAAAATGAAAACGCCGGTAGTTAAAATCCTTATCGGCATAAACCGACATTACCAGTATTTCGTTTGACGTTTGATCAGGAATAGCTTCCTCGTTATTATACAGGAAATTATTTATGGCCGCATAGTTGGCTGCCAATTCGAGTTTGCGTTGCGGTACTTTGAATTTTGCTCCCAGCGTAATACGTTGTTCGGCACCAAAATCGTTGTCCCACTGAAAATGATTCGACCGGAATGTTTCCTGGAAATAGTCAGGCACGCGGTTCTCGAACGAACCGGTAAAAATCATTGCAGCTGCTGAATCGCCCCAGAACTGAAATGGTTTGGTAATCATTCCGTTTAACTCGAGTTCTCCGGCATTTCGCCCGGCCAGGTTCACTTTTCCATCGAAATTCCACAGCCAAAAGCTGCCCATCTCCCTGAAAATACCTCCACCAATATACAGGTTCGAGTATTTAATATCAAACCGTCGGTGTGTTGTATCATTTACCTGAACACCCGGAGTATTTCCTCGGTACAGCTCGTGCCCCAGAAAGGCTCTTTTTCCAAAGGTGTATTTTCTGTTCGGATTTTCGTACTGTTTCAGTTGAAATACATTACTAATTCTCCGGTACTTAATTTCATCGGTTGTGTAACCATCGCCGAAGTATGTATTCTCAAAGAAAACGTTTGAAGTGTCTTCTTCATCTATAAACTTCTGTGAATAACGGTCGTGCTCGAAACTGTACATTATTCCAAGTATTGGCCTGAACACATCAACGCTGTCTACCGGATCGAAATCGTATTTCCCCAGTCGATATTCGGCGGTGGTGTAATAGTTAATACTGTTGAATTTACTACTTGCCTCAGTCAGGTTCGTAGACCAGTATTCCGGATCAAGTTCCGAAGAAAGTAGTGTATCGCTTACTATTCCACCGTTTTCGCTGTTTTTTATTGAGTTGGAGATAAAACCTCCGTGAACATTCCACTGGTCGCGATTATAACTGGTATTTAGTGCCACAAAGTTGTTTTTGGCATCCTGTGCGCTGTATTGACCGTCCGACTTCTCCTGGTTGGTACGGAATGTCCAGTTCCAGAAAGGCGTAACATTTTGCGAGTGCACCACATCAAAACGCGTTTCGTTATTCCTCGATTTGTTTTCGCTTTGGCTGTAATCGAATCGGGTATACGGAGTGGTGGTGTTCATGTATTTTATTTTCGCCGGAGTTAACAGGTAATCCTGCCTCGATTGAAGGAAAAAATAATTGGTTTGATTGCCACGCTGGAAAAAGTCGTTGGTCATACCGGGATTACCGTAGTTACCCGTATAGGTTGCCGATATGGTATTTTTAAATACCGGATGATAGATGTGATTGTAATCGTGTAGTGTATCTAATATTGTTGAATCTTTAAACGCACCATCACCTTTAAGATACCACAGTTTTATTTTTGACGGAACTTCTTTTACAGATGTCTGTTCTTCCTGTTCCCCCTCCATGTCGATACCCCGTGGCTGCGCCATTACAAAAATGGGCAGTATCATAAAAATAACAACCGTGAATAAAAAATACCGTGCTTTTAGCATACAGAAAATTTTAGCACAAATCTAAAAAAAGCATTTAAGGCGTCATTATAAGTTAAATACTTTTTAGCTTAATTAACAACAATAAAAAAGCCCGTGCTCTATTGAACACGGGCTTTGGATAAAATTGGCAGCGACCTACTCTCCCACTTTACGCAGTACCATCGGCGCTGACGGGCTTAACTTCTCTGTTCGGAATGGGAAGAGGTGGTGCCCCGTCGCT
>NZ_JBFHGM010000035.1:0-28126 GCF_041583095.1 Draconibacterium sp. | reverse complement strand
GTGTAAACGGGCGCTTCAAAAGTTTAAAGAGGCGGCCAATCGAAAAGGTTTGTATGCTGAGTTTATTACAAAAAACGATTTTGATAAAATAAACGAATTCGATGCGCTTTTTATCCGCGAAACCACGAATGTAAACGACCATACCTACGAATTTTCGCGTATGGCCTACGCCGAAGGGTTGGTGGTTATTGACGATCCGTGGTCGATATTGCGGTGTTCCAATAAAATATTTCAGAACGAGATTTTCAGAAAACACAAAATACTAACTCCGCAAACGGTTGTTTTTACCAAGAATATTTTTGAAAAGAAAGATCTTGACGATATGAATTTCCCGCTGGTGTTAAAACAACCCGACAGTGCCTTTTCGTTGGGAATAACAAAAGTGGAAAATAAGGAAGAGGCTTTTGATGCCATTAACCAGCTGTTCAAAAAATCGGATATGATTGTATGCCAGGAGTTTCTTTATTCTGAATTCGACTGGAGAATCGGAATTCTCGATAACCGGCCGCTTTTTGCCTGCAAGTATTACATGTCGAAAGGGCACTGGCAAATTTACAACTGGACCGGAGAAGCTGAAGAGTATTCGGGCGATTCGGAAACAGTAAACATCGAAGATGTGCCCGAAGAAGTTGTAAAAACAGCTTTAAAAGCAGCAGCTTTAATTGGCGACGGTTTGTATGGTGTTGACCTGAAGCTGGTAAACGATAAAGTTTATGTGGTTGAAGTGAATGATAATCCTAACATCGATGTGGATATTGAGGATTACATTTTAAAAGATAAATTGTATGATCAGGTTATCGAATCGATTTATAACCGGATTGAAATCTCGAAAAACATTCAGAAGATAAATTTCAGAAATAAGTAAAACGCCTGATTGGGGTTATAAGATTGATCATAATTGAATGAACTTTCATTTTGAAAGCTGGTTGTTTAAATGTAATTTCAAAACTTCCTGAAAAAAATATTAAGAATATCAACTAATTACCAAAAGCATGAAGAAGTTAATTTATTTGAGTTTTATTTGGGGACTATTTTTCGTGGCATGTACTTCGAAAGAGAAGATAGAGCCACCTGTTGCAAAAAAGATAATGAAAGAACTTACGATACATGGTCATACGCGCGTTGACAATTATTACTGGTTGAACGAGCGCGAAAACCCTGAAGTGATCGCACATTTGGAAGCGGAGAATGCCTACAAAGATGCGGTGATGAAACATACCGAACCGCTTCAGGAAAAGTTGTTTGAGGAGATTAAATCGAAAATTAAGCCGGAAAATAAGTCGGTTCCGTACAAAAAGAATGGATACTACTATTACTACAAACAACTACCCGGTAAAGAATACGATGTAAACTGCCGGAAAAAGGGAAGTCTCGATGCCGAAGAAGAAGTTATGCTCGACGAAAATGTGTTGGCAGAAGGTCAGGATTTTTTTATGCTTGGCGGCCTGTCGGTAAGCCCTGATAACAAACTTATTGCATATGGCGTTGATACCGTTAGCCGCAGAAAATACACCATATATTTTAAGAACCTGGAAACCGGCGAAACGCTGGAGGATGAGATTCCTTTAACTACTGGTAGCGCGGTTTGGGCCAACGATAATAAAACAATTTATTATACTTTGAAAGACGATGTTACGCTGCGTTCGGAAAAGATTATGAAGCACGTAATAGGTACACCGGTTGAAGACGATGAAGAGGTGTACTACGAAGAGGATGAAACCTTTTCGGTGTTTATTTTTAAAACCAAGTCGCAAGAATATCTGATAATTGGAAGCGAAAGTACCTTAACTTCAGAGTATCGTTTTCTGGATGCCAACAATCCGGAAGGAGAATTTAAGATCATTCAATCGCGCGAAAGAGGTTTGGAATATTCGGTTGATCATTTTGAAAACGATTTTTACATACGCACCAACCTCGATGCGTTGAATTTTCGTTTAATGAAAACCCCTGTTTCTGCTACTGAAAAAGAAAACTGGACGGAGGTTATTCCACATCGCAGCGATGTTTTCTTCGATAATTATGAAATTTTCAAAGATTACCTGGTAGTTACCGAACGTATCGAAGGAATTAACCAACTTCGTGTAATTCCGTGGCATGGTGAAGAATATTTTATCGATTTTGACGAAGAAGTTTATACCGTTAGTCCGAATGTAAACCTCGATTTTGATACCGATGTTTTCCGTTTTAGCTATTCCTCGTTAACAACACCAAATTCGATTTACGATTACAATCTGAGTACAAAAGAGCGCACTTTGTTAAAGCAGGATGAAATATTGGGTGGTTTTAACAAAGATGATTACGAAACCAAACGAATTTATGCAACGGCAGGTGATGGAACAAAAATTCCTATTTCCATTGTTTACAAAAAAGGCATGGAAAAGAATGGCAATAATCCCACCTTGTTGTACGGTTATGGCTCATACGGAATCACTAATAACCCTAGCTTTTCGCTAAGACGTTTGCCTTTGCTCGATCGTGGTTTTGTTTATGCAATTGCACACATTCGCGGAAGCCAGATTAAAGGCCGCCAGTGGTACGAAGACGGAAAGTTGCTGAAAAAGATGAACACCTTTACCGATTTTAACGACTGCGCTCAATTCCTGATCGATGACAGATACACCAACTCAGAAAAGTTATTTGCCATGGGCGGAAGTGCCGGGGGACTTTTAATGGGAGCCTGTATAAATCTTCGCCCTGACCTGTATAAAGGCGTAATCGCAGCCGTACCGTTTGTTGATGTGGTAACTACAATGCTCGACGAAAGTATTCCGCTTACCACAAGCGAATTTGACGAATGGGGAAATCCAAAAGTCGAAAAGTATTATCACTACATGCTTTCCTATTCTCCATATGATAACGTTGAAGCGAAAGATTACCCTGCATTGCTGGTTACAACCGGATTGCACGATTCGCAGGTACAGTATTGGGAGCCGGCCAAGTGGGTAGCCAAATTGCGTGAATTAAAAACCGATGGTAATCCGCTGATATTCCATATTAATATGGAGTACGGCCATGGAGGGGCATCCGGCCGCTTCGAGTGGATAAAAGAAACGGCACTGGAATATGCATTTATTTTCGACCAGTTAGGAATAGAATAGAGAAGCACTATATAATCGGCCCCGGCATTAGTTTGCCGGGGCTTTTTTATTCCTTCAAATTTATTTTTGAATTCTACCATAATTTCCTTGCAAAATCCAAAATTTGATTAATTTTGTTGGTGCCGTGTTCGTACACGGTCGAAAATAAACCAATTAAAACGTAAATCTAATACAGTGAAAAACTTTATTTCAATCTTATTTCTTACTATCTCTTTAAGTTTAGTAACAAATGTAAATGCCCAGGATGGCTGGGTAAACCTGTTTAATGGTGAAAACCTTGATGGGTGGATACAACGTAATGGTGAAGCAAAATACGAAGTGGTTGATGGGGTAATTGTTGGAACAACGGTTGCCGGAACACCAAATTCTTTTTTGTGTACCGAAAAAAATTACAGCGATTTTGTTTTTGAAGTTGAATTGCTGGTTGAGCCTAATATGAATTCGGGTATTCAGTTCAGAAGCTTAAGTGTGCCCGAATATAACAACGGACGCGTACATGGCTACCAGTGCGAGGTTGACCCGTCGGAAAGAGCCTGGAGCGGCGGTATCTACGATGAAGCAAGACGCGGTTGGCTGTATCCGCTCGACCTTAATCCCGACGCGCGAAAAGCCCTGAAAATGGGACAGTGGAATAAGTACCGAATTGAATGTATCGGAAACTCAATTCGTACATGGTTAAATGATATTCCGGTTGCTCATGTTATCGACGATATGACCGCTGAAGGTTTTATTGCTCTTCAGGTACATGGAATTGGCAACAACAAGGAAAAAGAAGGTGAGCAGATTAAGTGGCGCAATATCCGCATAAAAACTGAAAACCTGGAACCGGCAATCTATGCCGACATTCATGTTGAAAATTTAGTGGCTAACGATTTAAGCGAACTGGAAAGAAAACAAGGCTTTAGGTTGCTTTTTGATGGTGAGTCGACCAACAATTGGAAAAGTGCAAAAACCGGTGAATTCCCGGAGAAAGGCTGGCAGGTAGAAGATGGAATTTTATCGGTATTGTCAAGTCAAAATGATCCGGGTAAAAGAGGAGGCGATATTATTACAAAAGAGGAGTTTGGGCCATTTGAGTTCAAGTTTGATTTTATGTATACCGAAGGAGCAAACAGTGGTGTTAAATACGGAATTGGCAACAACGGCCCGGGTATAGGTTTGGAATATCAGATTCTGGACGATGAAAAGCACCCTGATGCCAAACAAGGAGTTGTAGGTAACCGTACCATGTCATCGTTATACGATCTCATTCCATCAAGCAAAGAAAGACGTTTTTCAAATGGACCTAACGAATGGAATCGTGGTCGGATTGTGGTTTTCCCAGACGGAAAAGTGCAACATTGGTTAAACGGAAGAAAAGTCGTGGAATACACGCGTGGCAGTAATATTTATAAAGCGCTTGTGGCACGCAGTAAATATGCCGGGTTTGAAGGTTTTGGAATGGCTGAAAAGGGGCCTGTTTTATTGCAGGATCACAACGATACTGTTCACTTTAGAAGTTTAAAAATAAGAAATTTATAACCAATGACTAACAGAAGAGATTTTTTAAAAAAGGTGTCGGCAGGTGCAGCCGGTGTTGCAGTTGGAGGAACTGCCATGGGTATGTCGGCAAAGAGTTACAGTAAAATTTTAGGTGCCAACGACAAGCTAAATGTCGCCATTATGGGGCTGGGCCGCCGTTTGGGCGCTTACTACGAGCCAATTGCTGAAAAGGAAAGCAACGTTGAGCTAAAATACCTGTGCGATGTAATGGAGCATCAGCGTAATCGTGCTGCCGAGAGGTTTGCAAAACATATTGATTACAAACCTAAACTCGAGAACGATTTCCGAAAAATTCTCGATGACAAGGATGTGGATTGTGTTATCAACGCCACTCCCGACCATTGGCATACTCCGGGTTCGGTAATGGCTATGCAGGCCGGAAAACATGTATATGTTGAAAAACCATGCAGCCACAATATGGCCGAAAATGAGATGATCGTTAAAGCTGCCGAGAAATACAACAAGGTTGTTCAAATGGGTAATCAGCAACGTTCGTCGGAGCATACCATCGAGATTATAAAAGAAATTCATAACGGAATTATTGGTGTGCCTTATCGGGCAGTGGCCTTTTATATCAACAACAGAGGTGAGGTGCCTGTACAGAAAAAAGCTGCTGTACCTGCCGGCCTTGACTGGGAAATCTGGCAGGGACCTGCAATTCACCGCGACTATACCGAAGAAACCTGGGATTACAACTGGCACTGGTACGGTTGGAATTACGGAACCGGAGAAACCGGAAACAATGCAACTCACGAGCTGGATGTAGCGCGTTGGGCACTGCAGGTAGGTTTACCAAACAATGTACATGTTGAAGCCGGTAAACGTCATTTCTTCGAGGATGGCTGGGAAATGTACGATACCATGGATGCAACTTTCCTTTTCGGAGGAGACAAAGTAATTAAATGGGACGGCCGTAGCCGCTCCGGTCAGGATACTTATGGTTTGGGAGGCCGCGGAACAATTATCTACGGTAGCGAAGGAACTGTTTTTGTCGACCGTGGAAAATATATTGTGTACGATCGTAACGGAAAAATTGTAAAAGACAGCGTAACAGGTTCGCAGGAAGCCGGTACCGCACTTGGTGGTGGTGGCGATACGTCAACCGCTCACGTTCAAAACTGGTTTAGCGCAATTCGTGGTAAAGGCAAACTGAATTCACACATTATGGAAGGTGCAATTAGCCAGACAATGGTGCATTACTCAAATGTTGCCTACCGAATCGGACACGGTTTTGATATTTGCGATAAAACCGGAATTATGTACGACCGCGATGCCATGAAATTGTGGGGCAGAGAGTACGATAAAAATTGGGAACCAAAACTATAGAAATATAAAAGAATTTAAAAGGCGGGGATTTCCCTGCCTTTTTTTGTTTCCGTTTTATTAAAAAGAAGGAGTATAAATTAACCATGGTTTTGTATTTGTAGGCGCGAAGGCCTGTAAATATCACTTACTTTTTTAATTTAGTGCTCTACTGGAACCATAAAACTAAGAGAATGACGGAACCTACTATATTTAGTGATACTTTTCTGGCCTTTGGCAGTCATTGCGATGTAGTGCTGCCAAACCTTGAGGCCGATACTGCAAAAAATATATTCCAACAAATAAAAGCCGAATTGGAGCAGCTGGAAAGTACAATCAGCCGCTTTAGTTTATTGTCCGATATCCACGAGCTTAATCAAACAGAAAAAGACGTTTGGATAGAACTTTCAGGCGAGTTGTGGGAAATCCTGACCATTGCCAACGATTTTTACCAGATGAGCCAGGGCGCTTTTGATGTAACTCTTTTCCCGGTTCAATCGCTTTGGGTTGAAAAGAAAACTGTTGAAAATAACGAACTGGAAGAAGCGCAAGAAAAATGTGGTTTTGATAAAATAGAACTCGATCACGATAATAAACGGCTTCGTTTTAAAGAAAATGGTGTGGAGCTGGATTTTGGAGCCATTGAAAAAGGTTTTGCGCTTGATTTGGTAAAACCTCTTTTAATCGATCTGGGTGTAAAAGATGCCATAATCAGTTTTGAGGAAGATGTGGTTTTGGCACTCGGAAATCACCCGGCCGGAACAGACTGGCCTCTGGGAATCCGGAATCTGCAGCAGCCAAACGAATTTGTACATGTATTTGAAGTATCGGGGCAGAGCGTTTATACAACCGGAACCGTTTACATTCGCGACGATGGCGAAGGAATGAAAACCCGCAAAATCATCAGCCCGGCCACCGGTATTCCCGTTGATGGAAAACGAACAGTTTCAGTAAAAGCCGACTCCGCAACCATGGGAGCTTTTATTGCCAATATCTGGCTCATTCTTCCCGAGAATGATAAGGCCATCATCTCTGATCAACTGAATGATGTTGAAATTCTGGAAGTTGAATACACCGATGATGATGTAAAAACAAAGGTAACGATAATAGAAAAGGAGGATCGGTCATGAAAAGATCTTTTGTAATATCGCTACTCCTGGTTTTGCTTACCAATGGTTTGGTTTGGGGACAATTAACCATGAAGAAACAACAGGATGGAATTAAAATCGTTGATGGTTCTTCAAACGTTTTGTTTTACCAGATGCATCCGCTGAACAAAGATGGGGCTTACGAGCGCTGCAATTATATTCATCCGCTTTGGGGGCTTAACGGCAAGGTGCTTACCGAGGATTTTGCTGCCGATCATTTACATCATCGCGGCATTTTTTGGGCCTGGCATCAGGTTTGGATTGGCGATAAGCGTATTGGCGATCCGTGGGAAATAAAAGATTTTGACCAGGAGATTACCGAGATCGAATTTATGAAAGATCCCGACGAAACGGTGTGGCTGAAAAGCGAGGTACTGTGGTCGTCCGATAAGTGGAAAAAGAATGGCAAACCTAAGCCCTATATTCAGGAAAATGTTGCTATTCATGTACACAAAAGTTCGTTGAAATACCGAAGAATAGATTTTGAAATAAGTCTGCTGGCTCTGGAAAAGAATGTACGAATTGGCGGCTCGGAAGATAAAAAAGGTTACGGCGGTTTTTCTGTTCGAATGATTTTACCCGACGATGTTCAGTTTTCAGGAAAATATGGAAGCATAAAACCTTTGGAAACGGCAGTTGAGTCGGAGGGATTTGTGAACATCTCAGGATCGCTGGGGAAAGGAAATTCCAAGGCCGGTATTGTAATTCTTGACAACAAAGAAAATCCCGGTTATCCGCAAAATCTCATCCTGCGCGAAAAGAACAGCATGCAAAATATGGCCTGGCCGGGCGCTGAACCGGTGGCACTATCTACTACAAAACCACTTGTTTTGAAGTATTCGCTTATTGTTTATTCAGGAAAAATGAATGCAAAAAAAATTGCAAAATTACTGGATGAATAAAACAATTGTAACAACTAAGAACATAAGATTTTAATACACTAATGACTGACAGAAGAGAATTTATAAAACAATCGGCAATAGCCACAGCGGCTGTCGGCGTTGCCCCGGGGCTTTTAAATGCCTGTGCATCGCCTGCCGAGCAGGTTAATGTGGCACTTATCGGTTGTCGCTCGATGGGATTTAACAACCTTCGAAGTTTTTTACGTGAGGAAAACAATGTTACCTGTGTAGCGCTTTGCGATGTTGACAGTAGAGTATTGGAGGAGAAAGCTGCCGAAGTTGAGAAAATGACGGGAAAACGGCCACTAACTTACGCCGATTTCAGAGATGTGCTGGACAATAAAGATGTACATGCGGTAATTATAGGTACACCCGACCACTGGCACGCTTTAATGATGATGATGGCGCTGGATGCAGGAAAACACGTTTATGTGGAAAAACCGATGGGCCACAGCATTGAAGAGTGTAATGCCATGGTGGCTGCCCAGGCTAAACATCCGGAATTATATTGCCAGGTGGGCATGTGGCAACGCAGCTCGAAACATTGGTTTGAAGCGTCTGAGATTGTAAAGTCAGGAATGCTGGGTGAAGTTCACCTGGTTAAAGCCTGGATTTACAAAGGTTACGATACAGCGTATCCGGTAATGGAAGATTCCGCAGCACCGGATTATGTCGATTACGATATGTGGTTGGGGCCCGCACCAGAACGTCCGTTTAATATGAATCGGTTTCATTACAACTTTCGCTGGTGGTGGGATTATGCCGGTGGAGCCATGACCGATTGGGGGGTTCACCTGCTTGATTTCGCCTTGTACGCCATGGATGCCGGTATGCCTGAGTCGATTTCTCCGGGCGGCGGTATCTTTTATCACAAACCGGGAGCTATTGAAACACCCGATATTCAGCAGGCCATTTATCAGTACCCAAAACATACCATGATTTGGGAATGTGGCTTAAATCCTGGAATCGGCCCCTACCAAAAAGGGCATGGTATTGCTTTTGTCGGGCAAAAAGGAACCCTCGTTGTTACACGAAGTGGTTACGAAATATTACCCGATCACAGCCTGGAACTAAAAGGTCCTTTCTTTGAAGCTAAGGCCCAGAAAAATTATGGCGATGGTTTAGATGAGCACGTGCAAAACCTGTTATCGTGTATACGACAAGGCGGCAAATTAAATGCACCTGTTGAAGTTGGCGCAAAAACGGCTATCGTTTCCGAGATGGGAAACATGGCTTATCGCGTGGGGCAGCGCATTCACTGGAATAATGATTCGCAGTTGTTTAACGAGGCAGCAGCCAACGACCTGATGAAGTTGAACTACAACAAAAACTGGCAATTACCAAAAGTTTAGTGGGTATACAATTGATACGATTTCTGATTATATATTTAATTAAAGCGGGAGGCCAATTTGGGCTTCCCGTTTTTTGTTACCTGCCAATTCCTGATAAATATTCTTATTTTAGGGAAATGAAGAAGATCGTAATCGCACCCGACAAGTTTAAAGGATCGTTAACCGGAATTGAATTTTGCGATGCCGTTGAACGTGGCATAAAAAAGCACATCGAAAATGTGACGATAGTAAAACTGCCGCTTGCCGATGGTGGCGACGGAACAGTTGATGCCCTGAAATTTTATACCGGTGGCAAGTTGATAACTGCCGGGGTGCACGATCCCTTATTACGCCCCATAAAAGTAAATTATTTGTATGCCGAAAAAGAAAAGCTGGCTTTTATTGAAATGGCCGAAGCGTCGGGAATTCGCTTGCTGAAAAACGACGAGCTGAATCCGCTGGAAACCTCTACTTTCGGAACCGGCGAATTGATACTGGATGCCATAAAACGCGGTGCCAGACATATTCTTTTGGGAATTGGCGGCAGCTCAACCAACGATGCCGGAATGGGAATGGCCAGTGCGCTCGGGTTTCGTTTTTTTGATGCTGAAAAAAAACTGTTGGAGGGGAGAGGAAAGGATTTAAACCGGCTGGCACACATCGATAATTCGATGGTAAACGCTGAGTTGCGAAATATAAAATTTGAAGTGGCCTGCGATGTGGATAATCCTTTATTTGGCCCAAATGGTGCCGCACATGTTTACGCGCCGCAAAAAGGAGCTACAAAAAGGGTAGTGGAAGAGTTGGATGCCGGCCTGAGAAATTTTAACGATAAAGTAGAAACACAATTTGGTAAAGACCTGCAAAACAGTGCCGGGGCCGGTGCTGCCGGTGGACTGGGAGCAGGTTGTGTGTTGTTTCTGAATGCCGAATTAAAATCAGGAACCGAGCTAATAAAATCAATTGCTGATTTTGATGAGCAGGTAAAAAATGTCGACTGGATTGTTACCGGCGAAGGCAAGTTCGATGAGCAAACATTTTCAGGGAAAGTAATTAAAGGTGTACTCGATTCAAGATCCAACCAGCAACTGGCTGTTTTTTGCGGAGTGAGTGAGTTAACCGAACAGCAAATAAAAGCGCATAAAATCGATTATCTGGCTGAAATGATGGAGCAAGCTGCCGATATTGAAGATTCAATAAAAAATGCGGGTAAATACCTGGAAAAAGCCGCAGCTCAATTTGCAGCAAGAATTAAATCAACTAAATAATTTTCGGAGTAATGTTGTTGTCCTGAATTGTGCCGAAGGTTACCTTTAGTACAAAAAACAATTGTATCAAAAAAAAAGGAAGCAAACTCTGTATCGGAGTGCTTCCTTTCTGATTTATATAAATCGCGGTTAGGATTATTTTTTTGCCTTCTGCATGGGGTTTTCGCCACCTCCGGAGTTTCGGCCACTGCCAAATCTCGATTTATACAGTTCGAAACGGGTTGGCTGTTTACGCTCGGGCCAGTAGTTGTTGTTCAAATCGGTGTCGGCAGTTTCGCGGTAGGGGTCGAGAGTAATTTGCTCCACCTCTTTGCCAAACATAAACACCTTCGAAACTTCTTCGTTGTTTTTCCGCCAAATTTCGGCAGGGATGTACTGAAGCTCTTCTGTTCCGTCGGTGAATTCAAATTTCAGGATCACCGGCATTACCAGGCCGCCCAAATTCTTAAAGTCGATTTGGTAGAAGTTTAGGTTGGCACCCAGCAATTCTTTTTCTTCCTTGCTCAGGCTTTTTACAAACCGATCGTACTCCTCTTTATCTTCTTTGGTTACTTTGTATTCGTCGTAAGTAGTGTAAAAATCGGCAGCTTCAGGGTTTTTAGCCCGGTATGTTTCATTAGCAAATGCTTTGTTGCGCATGGTGGTAATGGAAATAGCTGCTTCTTCGTCGGTGGCTTTTTTCAATGGTTTCTCCACCTCAGGATCTTGTGTATTGGCCTGGTACCATTTAACGTTCTCCATCGAAATATCGCAGTGGTCGGTAGTAAAGAACCACCCGCGCCAGAACCAGTCCAAATCAACTCCCGAAGCATCTTCCATGGTGCGAAAGAAATCGGCAGGGGTAGGGTGTTTAAACATCCAGCGTTGTGCATATTCTTTAAACGCATAGTCGAACAGTTCTCGGCCCATAACGGTTTCGCGCAAAATATTGAGTGCTGTACTCGGTTTGGCGTAAGCGTTGCTACCCAGGTTCCAAACCGACTCAGAGTTGGTCATTACCGGCGAAATAAATTTTTTGTCGCCACTCATGTAAGGAACAATGTTGGCTGCTACTCCGCGCGACGACGGGTAACCCGGTTCCCATTCCTGTTCGGTTAATAACTGTACAAATGTATTTAATCCTTCGTCCATCCAGGTCCACTGGCGTTCGTCGGAGTTTACGATCATCGGGAAGAAGTTGTGTCCCACTTCGTGAATGATAACACCGATCATTCCGTATTTGGTGCGTTTGCTGTAAGTGCCGTCGCTTTCGGGGCGGCCACCGTTAAAACAAATCATCGGGTATTCCATTCCAATGCGGTCGGTGTGTACCGAAATGGCTACCGGGTAAGGGTAGTCGAAAGTGAATTTCGAGTAGGTTTTTACGGTATGCGCCACCACGCGGGTTGAGTATTGCTCCCACAGCGGGTTGCCTTCTTTAGGGTAATACGACATGGCCATTACGGTGCGGTCGCCAAATTTTACGGCCATCGCATCCCAGATAAATTTACGCGAGCTGGCAAAAGCGAAGTCGCGTACATTTTCGGCTTTAAATACCCATGTTTTTTCTTTTTTTACTTTTCCTTTCTCAGCCTTCAGTGCATCTTCAGAAGATACAATAAAAACAGGATCTTCCGTATCGGCTTTTGCTTTTTCAAAACGATCGATCTGTTCCTGAGTCAATACTTCGTCGGTGTTCTGAAGAACTCCGGTTGCCCCCACCACGTGGTCGGCCGGAACGGTAAGACTCACTTCAAAATCGCCAAAGGGCAGGGTAAATTCGCCTGTTCCGAGGAACTGTTTGTGTTGCCAGCCTTCCACTTCGTTATAAACGGCCATACGCGGGTAAAACTGTGCAATGGTATAAATGTAGTTGTCTTCGTTTTTAAAATATTCGTAACCTGAGCGGCCACCATCAGTAAGGCGGTCGTTAATGTTGTACCACCATTTTACTTTAAAAGTGAATGATTCTCCCGGTTTTAATGTTTCGGGTAAATCAACACGCATCATGGTTTTATTAATGGTTGCCGGCAAATCGTTTCCATCGGCATCCTGCACATAATCCAGTTTAAATCCACCATCAAAATCGTACATCATGCGTTTCAACTGACCAAATGAAACACGCTGATTTAATCCTGAAGTCATTGTTTTATAGGTGTCCGAATCTTTTGCACGCATATTCTGGTCGAGCTGTAACCATAAATATTTCAGCATGTCGGGCGATTGGTTGTGGTAGGTAATAGTTTCTTCGCCATAAATTCGCTGGGTTTCGTCGTCCAGCCTGATGTTCATTTTGTAATCGGCCTTTTGTTGCCAGTACTCGTGCCCCGGCGCTCCCGATGCGGTACGGTAAACATTAGGTGTTGCCAACTCTTGTTTTAACTGCCTGAACTTATTCAGATTAATGTTTTCCTGTGCCAGCGAAACGGCACAGGCAGATACGAAAAAGGTAATAAAAAGTGCTATTTTTTTCATTATGTAATTAAATGTCTAATATCGATGCCAAAATGCTAGGCGAACAAAATTAGCAATACTTTTAAGTTATTGTAATTTCTACTATAAAAAATACAAATTGTTTACAAAAGCTTGCAATGGCTTCGGATTTGTTATAAAACGAAAGTTTAAAAAACGGCAGGTGCTTTCTCTATCATTAAAATAACAGAAATACCAAAAGCCATTCCGGATACAAAAATGCGCCAGAAATCGCTTTTCGACCGAAACAGTTGCACGGTGATAAACATCAGCGCAAAATAGATGGCAAGTATCAGCAGTTGCCCTAATTCGAGACCAATGTTAAAGGCCAGCAAGGGTGTTAAGATATTCGATTCGCGCCCCAACAGTTGTTTCAGGTAGTTTGAAAATCCCAGTCCGTGTATCAGACCAAAAAATAAAGTTAATACATATACTACCCGGTTATTTTTGGCTTTAAACGGAATAATATTGGCAATGGCCGTAACACAAATGGTGGCCGGAATCAGAAATTCAATTATATCGGACGAAACATTAACGACGTTTAAAGTGGATAGGGCCAGCGTAATCGAGTGGCCAATGGTGAAAGCCGTAATCAGTATAAATATCTTTTTAAACTGGCTTAAATTGTACCCGGCACACAAGGCCAGAACAAAAACAATGTGGTCGTAACCGTGAATGTCAATAATGTGTTTGAACCCCAATTTGAGGTACATCTCGAATAAACTCATAAAATTTTTACTTTTGCCCAATAATTTGAAGGGCATGAAAATAAGTAAAAAAATAATTCTACCGGTTTTGTTTCTTTTTTTAGGGGTGTTTTTCTCCAATGCACATCCTTTTTATGTGAGTATTTGCCAGATAGATTTTAATGAGCAAAGTCAGTCGCTCGAAATTTCGGTAAAAATCTTTGTCGACGATCTGATCGAAGGATTGTCGGAAGAGGGGCACAATAAACTTTACATTGGCGAAACGCGGGAAGATGCGCATACCGACGAATATATTTATGATTATTTAAAGAAAAGTATCCGGCTAAAGGTAAACGATAAAGATGTTGAACCGGCATTTGTTGGCAAGGAGCTGGAGACAGACGTGGTTTGGACTTATTTGGAGATCGGTAACATTACCGACCTTAATAATATAGAGGTAGACTGTAATTTGCTTACCGATGTTTTTAGCGACCAGAGCAACATTGTACAGGTGAATAAAAACGGGGAAATAAAAAACCTGCTACTGAGTAAACGCGATACAAACGGGCGGTTAAAGTTTGATTAAAAACTGAACCAACTTATTGTTAGGGTGAATATTTACGCAGATAATATTATCTTACAACCCGAATAACAGAGTAATATGAATCCATTAGCCATTATTGGTGCATTTGTAATAACCCTGTCGTTTCTGGCCTACGGCGTTGGAAGCATTTCATTGGTGCGATTCAGAATTGTTGGACGAATTGTAGTTACCTTTTTGTCGATAGGCGTAGTACTGGATATTGTTGCAATAACTTTAATGGTTTTGGGCTCAAAGGGATCTCCCTTTACCTTGCACGGTTTTCTTGGTGCAACAGCGTTTTTAGTCATGTTGGTGGAGGCAATATGGTGTTGGAAAATGTATATTGCCGAAGGTCGCGACAGCAAAGCGCATAAAACGCATATTATTTATACAAAAACCGCTTATTTATTTTGGGTAGTGGCTTATTTTACGGGAAGTTTAATAGTAATTTGGAGGTGATATGTCGAATAATGACTGGAAAGAACGATTAGGAGTGGTGTTTTCAACCAATCCTGATTTTAACTACGATAAAGACGAACAGGAAGAGCAGGACACCTTAGCTGCCAATCAACAGGATTTGCGGGTAATGCTGGATCGGAAAAAACGAAAAGGCAAAGCGGTAACGCTTGTAACCGGTTTTGTTGGATCAGAAGACGACCTGAAAGAGTTGGGTAAAAAGCTCAAATCGAAATGTGGGGTAGGCGGCACTGTTAAAGATGGCGAAATCCTTATTCAGGGCGACTTTTGCCAACGTATTATCGAGCTGCTTAAAGCTGATGGTTATAAAGTAAAACGATCGGGCGGTTAATTCTGATTACTATCAAGAAGTCGGAATTTACTTCCGGAAACCTTACCCTCACTCTTATCTCTCCCTTCCTTGAAGGGAAAGACGATCAGCCACCACAAGTAAATACGAATTAAATAAATTGATGTTTTTGATGTGAACAACCACTGTCCAATCGTCCTTCCTTGCTTGCAGGGAAGGATAAGAGGAAGGGTATATTAGATGAAGAAAAAAGCCCTGTTCCTTTAAAAAATGGAACGGGGCTTTTTTATGCTGTCTTTAGTTGGCTTTAAAACCATCCGGGCGTTTCCAGCGCACTGGTGCAGCCGGTTCCGGTTTTAGCTGAAATTCATTTCCTTTTAACTTCTCAAGGGCAACTTCAACTGCTTTCTCCAATTGCGGATCGCGGCCCTGTATAATAAGTTTTGGCTCCTGAATAACTTCAATATCCGGCGCAATTCCTTCTCCTTCAACGGCCCATTCGCCGTCAACATCAAAGAAACCGCCACGTGGCGCAACAATTCGTCCGCCATCAATCAACGGTGGTGTATCCCAGGTTCCAACCAGTCCTCCCCAGGTTCGGGTACCAATTAACGGACCAAGGTCTTTTTCTTTAAACATGTATGGCAACAGGTCGCCACCCGAGCCGGCACGTTCGTTAATGATCATTACTTTTGGGCCCCAAATGCCCGCCATAGGTGTTGTCCAGGGGCGGTTATCGTTGGCCTTGCTGTTGAAATAACCTAGCAAGGTGCGACTCATCACATCTATCATATAATCGGCTGCCGAACCACCACCATTGTTGCGCTCGTCTAGTACAACGCCTTTTTTATCCTGCTGGGCAAAATAATAGCGGTTAAACGATGCAAAACCACCACCTCCGGTATTGGGCAGGTAAACGTAAGCCAGTTTGCCTCCGGATAATTCATTCACTTTGCGGCGGTTGCCTTCAATCCAGTCTATAGAGCGAAGGTTACGTTCATTTGAAACCGGCTCAACGGTAATTTCCCTGGCATCGTTAACCGAAGTTGTTGAGCCCACTTTAATTAGCGTTTGGCGCCCCGATGTTTGCTCGAAAAGACTGTAAGGATTCGTTGGCGCTTTTATTTCCTTTCCATTAACGGCAAGCAGGTAATCGCCTTCTTTTACATCAAGGCCGGGAGCTGCCAGTGGAGCCTTAAAATCGGGGTTCCAGCTTTCGCCATTGTATATTTTGGCAATTTTGTAGTAGCCGTTTTCTTCTACCAAATCGCAGCCGAGTAAGCCGATTGGTACCCTGTCGATGTCGGGCATATCGCCACCGGCAACATACGAGTGGCCAATGGCTACTTCGCCGCTGATCATGTCGATAATGTAGTTCATATCAGTGCGGTGACGCGCATGTTTTACCATGGGCGAATACCAGTCGTAGATTTTATCCCAGGGCGCACCATGTACATTGTCAACATACAGGAAATCACGCATAAAACGCCACGAGTCATCAAACATTTGCAGGTATTCTTCCGAAGGAACGATTTTGATCTTCATGTCGGTTTTCAGGTTTCCGTCGCCATTTGATGGTTTGCTTCCGGTTCCTGAAATTGCCCAGGAGCTGCCTTTACGGTACAGAACATTTTTCTTGTCGGCCGAGGTTACCATGTTCCGTACACCAGTCAAAAATTCTTCGGCTTTATTGTCCTTGGCTTCGTATTTATGAATGGTCAATCCACTTTGATTTGGTACCGACTCAGCAACAAAAACTGTTTTTTCAGGTCCTTGCACCAAACCCATGTAGTTTCGGTTGGGCATATTCAGTGCAACAATTCGCTCCGAAATTCCATCAACGTCAATAGTAACCGTTATCTCATCCTCTTTTTCCTCTTCTTTTTCACCATTTTCCTTTTCCTCGTCATCTTCCTCTTTTTCTACCTCTTCGTCGTCGCTGGTTGGAAGAATAGGCGAGACTTCATCTTTTGATAAAACAATACAATACAGACTTCTTGTTACATCCGGATCATAAGAACTCATATCGAGCCAGCCGGTTGCCAAACCATAATTGGTACTGGCCAGAACGTACATGTATTTGCCACTTGCATCCCACGCCGGTGTTAACACATCGGCCATTCCATCGGTTAGCTGAAGCGTTTCCTTTGTGTCGACATTGTACACGAAAATGGCTTTAAAGCTACTGTTCAGCTGGCGTGCATAAGCAATCCATTTGCTGTCGGGCGACCAAACGGGTTGCATTTCACGGTTTGGATGCGCAAAAATATCCGTGCCTACTTTTGTAACCACGCCCGATTCCAATTCGATTGTCCAAATATTGTAATCAGTGTCGGTGTAGGTTATTCGTTTTCCATCGGGCGACCACTCGGGGCGGAAATAGAAGGTTGGATTTTCAAGCGTATAAGTCTTTTGATTCTGACCAAACTGATCGGCAACAACCAGTTTGTATTCATCACCGGCATCGTTAAACCAGGCAATCTGATCACCTTCCGGCGACCAAACGGGGTAGCGGTCGGCCACTCCCGATGTGTTGGTAATATTTCTCCAGGTACCTTTTTCTTTTGGCACGGTAAAGATTTCACCCCGATACTCAAATACGGCGCGTTTGCCGTTTGGCGAAATATTCGGGTTGGTAAGATTGCCGGCAGAAACCGATTCCCAGCGTTCGCGTGCAAAATTCATATCGCCTTTTACGTTGATCGCAAGTTGTTTGTCATCGCCGGTTTCGGGATTCAGCAAATGCAGGTAGCCACCACATTCGTACACCACTGCATCGCGGCAGGCATCAAGGCTTTTAACATCAAACTGCGCCTGCCTGGTGAGTTGTTGCTCTTCTTTGGTTTTTGGATCGAACGACCAGATATTGCTGGCATAATCGCGCTCCGACAAGTAGAGAACTTTGTTTTTAAACCACACCGGATCGAGGTGACGCTCTTTGGTAGTTTGCGGAGTGCGAATGAGCTCCTTGGTTTTCATGTCAACAATCCAAACCGGCATTGCCTGTCCGCCGCGATAGTTGCGCCATTCAGGATCCCAAAAAGTAATGGGGATGTAGGCGATCTGTTTTCCATCAGCAGAAAGTTCGCCAAATGCAGCGCGCGGAATATCCAATGCTTTTGGCAATCCGCCTTCCGTTGATACGGTAAAAAACTTGCTGGTTTGTGTGGGGCGTGCTTCTCTTCCCGAACGAAACATTACTTTGCCGTCGGGTGTCCAGCCCTGAACAACATCGGCATCAGGATGCCAGGTTAATCGTTTGGGCGATCCTCCTTCGGCAGGAATTACGTACACGTCGGTATTGCCATCATACTGTGCCGAAAAGGCGATCCATTTTTCATCGTTCGAAAAGTGTGGATTCGATTCCTGCCCTTCGTTTGTGGTTAAGCGAATGGCGTCGCCACCGTTTCGGTCAACCTTCCAAAGGTCGTTGGCATAAACAAAAACAATACTTTCAGCAGAAATAGTTGGCTGACGCAGCAATCGTGTTCCCTGCGCATTGGCAAAGGCTGCAACAACGAAGGTCAGCAAAATAAAGGATGTGAAAAATTTCATAGAACTGGTATTTGTATGTTAAAATGATTCATTTGTTATGATGTGAAAGTCATTTGATGTACATATTGTTTAATGACCTATGGTATTGGTAGGTTCATCCAACAATTGATTACACTTTGAAGTTATGAATTTTTTGGGAGCTGCGGAACTCTCCGATTACATGTCGGGAGTTTGTTTCTTCTCGTCGGGTGGCCCCGAGAGCTTGTTTTCAACTACTTTCTGCTTGTCGGGAAATCCCGAAAGTCTGTTTTGATTTTGGTTTTAAGTTTCGCGAAGCCCCGAAGGTTTGTTTTGAACCTGTTTCTAAGTTTCGGGGAAGCCCGAAAGTATGTTTTAAGCTTCAGGCTAACCTTTTGTAGCTGCGGAAACCTTGTTTTAAGTTTTAGGGAGAGTTTCCGTATGTGCGGACGGTATGTTTTGAGTTTGTCTGAGGCATTACGGGCGAGGGGAAAGCATAAAAAAAGGCCTCCTAAACGGAGACCTTTTCAATATTGCGATGCAATTTTTAGAATCTTTTTTCTTTGATACGGGCTTTTTTACCTGTTAAGTTACGCAAGTAGAAGATACGCTTACGACGAACGCTACCACGTTTATTTAACTCGATACTCTCGATGAAAGGAGAGCTGATTGGGAAAATACGCTCAACACCAATGTTTCCTGACATTTTACGGATAGTAAAAGTTCTGGTGTTGCCGCTTCCGCGTAACTGAATAACAACGCCACGGAATTTCTGAATCCTTTCTTTGTTACCCTCTTTAATTTTATAGCTAACAGTGATGGTATCACCTGCGCTGAATTTTGGGTGGTTTACTTCCACCTCAAATTCTTTCTCTACTAATTTAACTAAGTCCATTTTCTTAATTTTTAATAAGTTGGCAATGTATCCAGATGATTATCGGGAAAGAGATTGCTTAAATCGGCTGCAAAAATAGTGTTTTTTTCAATTCCTCAAACACTTTCGCCCTTTATTTTCAATTATTTGCCTGGTTTCAGTTATTGAAACACACTTTTCTTTTAATGGCTGTTTTCTTTTACTTTAAAATGGTCGCCCGTAGCTTTAATTATTGCTTCGTACCACCATTCGGGGTATCCTGCAAAAATTGGCGATGCCGGCATACCTGTTTCGGTACGTACAAATTCGCCGTCACTTTCGCGTTTTATGTTGCCATCGGTGTATTTTACCACCAAATAATGATAGAGTTTTTTCCAGTCTTTGGTCATATTTTCGGCTTCATTTCGCGAAAACTCGGTAATAAATTGTCTGGCCTGCTCTTCATTAACCGTGTTATACAGGTTTTCTGCTGCTTTATCAATTGACGGTACGTAGGTCACAAATTTATCTTCCAGTTGGCGCTGAACGATTTTTACATCTTTAATCATATCGCTGTAACGCAGGTAGGCGTAGTTGGCCACCTGGCTAAATGTCCAGAATGCAGATGTTTCGCTGTAAGTAAGCAAATCGCCGTTGCCCACTGCAAAACATTCCGGTATTTCTGTAATTCCGCAATACATCGGAACGTAGCAGGTTGAGTAGGTGTCGTCAACGCCGAACCACAGAATTCCACCAATTGGATCCGGTAACCAGTTGCGGCATTGTGCCACAAACGAAAAGCCGGTTTGCTGAGTTGAAATGGCGCGCTCGTTGCAGTATTCAACCGAATCAACTTCCCAGGTCAGTCCACGCCAGCGGTAGGGCAGTCCGTACGGTCCGGCTCCCAAATCCTTAGTCATATCCAGCTCTGTTCCTTCGTAATGATCGCGCATCATGTCCATCACATCCTGAACGCTCAGTTGTTTATCGGGTTTTACCCATAAAGGCAAACGGTTTGTTGCATAATTATTTTCTCCACCTGTCACCACAATTCCTTTTGCATATTCGGTGAATTCTTCCATTCCGCCGGCCACTTTGTTAAAACCGGCCCAAACGCGCGCATCGCAAAAACGTGCGGCACCAAAATCAACCGGAGCATATACATCGGAGAAACTAAAATCTTTATTGGTGCCCATAAACCAGCCTTTTTCGCGGGCAAACGAAATTACATCTTTTGAATACAGGCAGTTTTTCGAGTCGTTTAACGGGAAAGTTGTAATACGCGCCTGGTTGGCGTGTCCGCTTATATAACCATCGGGAATACGTTGTGCAACCCAAACAGCCCCTTTTTCGCCCTGTCCTTTGCCAATCATCTCTAAAATCCAAACTTCTTCAGGATCGGCTATTGAAAATGATTCGCCCGAGCTGTAGTAACCATATTCTTCCACCAAACCGGTCATCACTTGGATGGCTTCGCGGGCTGTTTTGGCACGTTGAAGAGTTACATAAATCAAACTGCCGTAGTCCATAATTGCACCCGGCTGGCTCGATAATTCGCTGCGTCCGCCAAAAGTGGTTTCTGAAATGGCCAGCTGAAACTCGTTCATATTGCCAATTACACTATAGGTGTGTGCCGGTTGCGGAATTTCACCTAAATAAATACCGGTATCCCATTCGTAAATCTTTCGCATGGCACCTTCGGGGTGATCGGCTGCCGGCTGATAATATAACTCGCCGTAAAGCGTGTGCGAATCGGCCGCATAGGTGATCATCGTTGACCCGTCAATAGAAGCGCCTTTTGAAATTAAAAAATTGGTACAAGCATTCGATAGCTGCTGATTTAAAAGAATGAATGCCAGAACGAGCATTCCAATAACCCTAATCTTCCTCATTTTAAGTCTGTTTTATTTCAATCAATGAGGCAAAGATATATAAATACAATTTGTTGTTAGTGATCTTTATGAAAAGTTAAACGAGAGTAGTATATATTAATATTATGACAGTATGTTCTTATTTATAGCATTTATTTTGTGTTCGTAAATAGCATATTGTTAGCCAAATGTTTCTTATTGATAAATAATGTTGTTGTTCATTGGTTTAGGTTGTCATAATGTATATATTTGAAGTATTAATTGAACAAATTTGATACAAACCATTATTTATTATGATTTTCAACCCAAATTGCATTAACAAATTCATATAAAAACCTCCTCAAACATATTAAGATGAAAAATAAAATAAATAAACTACGGTTTGTTCTATGTATTTGTGTTTTAAGTTTAGCAATGCCTACTAATCTTTTTGCATATATTCTTGAGTTTGATATGGGAGATGGAATATATATTGTTTGCCCACATATGATGGAAAATTTAGACATTGATACCGAGAATTGTTATGTCGATATCCGGGATGGCTCATCTGAATCCTCATCTGGCTCAGGGTATGTACCAACTTCATATCCAGATGATCCTCCTACTTCTGCTTCATCCGGGGGATCAGGCGGTAGTACTACCGGAGATCCAACTAATTCAACTAATCCAGATAATCCCGATAATACAGGAACTGATGATTGTGATAATGAACACCTACATAAGTGTTTGTGCTGTAATAGTACAGATCATTTCAATTGTGAATGCTCATGCGAATGTTGTGGTAAATATCCCTGTGAATGTGAAACCTGTGAGACATGTTGTGGAATAATTAATCAATCTGGAACAGGGTGCGGAAGCCATTGTCCGGGTTATTTTATTTGTAATGTTTGTACACGAAGAACCTGTAAAACAGAAGAAAGCCCTTATGAAAGAGGAAAATGTATTCGTTGTAAGATACCTTGTCAAGCAGCATTAGAATCTGATCCACTAGTTTACATGCAACTTCTTCCTTCCAAGACGTCTTGGATAAATGGAGCAAGATTTGGTTGTGTAAGAACTGATCCAAACCAGGATTGTAACGGGGATGGTATTAAGGGGGATAAGAAGCACGGCGGAATAGATTTGGATGCTCCTATTGGTACACCTATATATAATATGTTTAGCGGTAGGGTTGTTGGAGTTACATCTACTCATGCATCTTTCGGTGTATGGATAAGGGTTGCATCAACGGTAAATGGCGAAAATATAGAGGTTTGGTATGCTCATTTAAGCGAGGAATCTGTTAGCTACAATCAACAGTTAACTGCAGGTGAAATTATAGGGAAAACAGGAGAGTCAGGCACGGCGGATGACTATGGTTCGGCGGGTCCTCATTTACATCTTACTATTTATAAGAATGGTACAAAGCTTGATCCAGAAGATTGGATTAAAAGTAGTTTTGATACTCAGGGGAATGTAACTAATCCATGTGATTTTTAATTGTTAATTTTATAATTATGAAATATACAATATTATTACTTTTTGCATTTATTTTGCTTTCGTGCAACATCAATAAAAAAGAGAAAGCAGAAAAGGTTACTGATAAGAAATCAGCGAACATTGGATTATCTCCAAATAAGTTTATCTTAAAATCAGATAGTCTTTATCATTTATTAGAAAAAGGAGAAATTGAGCCGGGAAATATTATTGAGACAAAAATAATAAAACTAAACAATGGAAAGTCATTTAATGAGTTCATAAATCCTGTTAATGTAAATGATATTTTAATTGGGCTTACTTCACGTGAAGAACTACTTGAAAAAATGGGTGCTCCGGATAGCATAAGTAAAGAGGCAAACTTTGTTGGTGATGATGGAGGACTTGAAGAAAGGTTTTGGTATAAGAATTCACATTTTAGGACTTTTGATGGTAAGGTGCAAACAATAGAGTTGGCAGATCCTGAATTTGTTGTAAATGGATTCTTAAACGTTGGAATGTCGGAACAAGTTATTAAAAAATTATTTCCAGTTTCTTATAGTCAAGGCAGAAAGGCAGAGGACGTTTGGAGATATGAAGGGAAGGGATATGACATGGAATACGCTATTTTTAGGGGTGATAATCTTTTGTCTATCGTTACAAAAGATGGGAAAATTGCTCGTATGGTATTTATTTATTCAGTTTAGGTAATAAATTTTTAAACAAAAGTGAGGATTTCAATTTAAATGAAATCCTCACTTTTACGGTTATAAACAACCCTTTATTTTTTCAAAGGTTTCTTCAATATCGTTGTCTAAACCAACTGAAAAACGAACCAATCCATCCGACAAACCCATTTCTTTTTGAACGTCAGCAGGTATTTCAGATGATGTGCTGTGCCCCGAGCAACTAAACAGCGTACGGAAATAACCCAGCGAAACCGCCAGGTAACCAACATTGGCCTGTTGCATTTTAAACATTACTTCGTTGGCGCGTTTTTCCGTTTCCAGGTCGATCGCCAGCATACCGCCGTAACCATATTCATTATTCATTAACCGGTTGTGAAGCTCGTGTTGTGGGTGGCTTGGCAGGCCGGTGTATTTTATTGAAACGCCCATTTCTTCCAATTTTTCTGCCAGAAATAAGGCATTCTTGCTGTGCTGTTTTATACGCAGATGCAGGGTGTGCAGGTTTTTCAGAATACTCGATGAACGTAAGGGATCGAGAACAGGCCCCAGCAACATCGCTGTGCCGTCGTTTACATTCGACAGCTGGCCGATAAATTCATTTGAGCCGCAAATAGCACCGGCTACACAATCGTTTTTACCGTTTATAAATTTGGTCATACTATACACCACAAAATCGGCACCCAGTTCAGCGGGCGAAAATATCATGGGTGTAAAAGTATTGTCAACCATAAGTTTAGCCTGGTGGTCGTGGGCAATTTTTGCCAGCTCCGGAATATTGGAAACCTGCAGCAAAGGATTGGTAACCATTTCGGTATAAATGATTTTGGTGTTAGGACGCAAAGCATTTTTCACCTGTTCCAAATCGGTGATATCAACAAACGAAACCTCAATATTGTATTTCGGAAGCCAGTTTTTTAGAAATGCATAGGTGCCGCCATAGGTGGTTACGCTGGTTATAATGTGGTCGCCCGATTTGCAAAGTTGCAATATGGAACAGGTAATGGCAGCCATTCCTGATGATGTTATCCATGCCGATTCGGTTCCTTCCATGGCTGCCAGTGCGTCGGCAAGGAATTTATTGCTCGGGTTCCAGTGGCGCGAGTATAAAAAACATCCTTCCATATGGCCGAGAAATGTTTCTTCCATGGTTTCACCTTCCAGAAAAGTGTAGGTTGAAGAATCGGTTATGGATGGATTTACGCCACCAAATTCGCCAAATTGCTGAATATCGAAAATTCTTTTTGCAGGATCTGAGTTCATATTCAAAGTTTTAGTTTGAGGGCAAGTTAGAGGGAATGAAAATACAAGAGAATGATTTTTGTCTGCAAATGAATTTCCCTGCTGTAGAATATATTTTGTGTGGGGTTAAACCGAATTTAGGGCAAAAAGATCACACCGCCGCAACTGTCCTTTTGCGCCCCGGTTACCGATGCCAGACAGTTTACCTGCTCCCTCAGCCGAAGCACACCCATAAAAGCAAATACGATGGCTTCTTTATAATTGATCAGATCCGGTTCCGGCAGAACAATTTCACTTGTGGTTAATTCCTGCATCCGTTCAATTAAAAAGGTGTTAAATGCTCCGCCACCGGTTACCAGCATTTTTCCTTTGTCCGACAAATCTTTTGTGATTTGCACGGCAATATGCTCGTAAATGGTGCGCATCTTGTCTTGCGTATTCAAATTTGTTTCATTCAGAACGGGGAAAAAATCAGATTCGATCCATTCACGTCCCAGCGATTTTGGAGGTTGCTGGTGATAGTAGGAGAGTGCATTTAATTTTTTCAGAAGGGTTTCATCAACTTTTCCTTTCCGGCCCAAATCGCCGCTTTTATCATAGGGTAGATCAAATTCTTCCGCCAGCGGATTTAAAACAATGTTCACCGGGCAGTTGTCAAAAGCTAAACGAACGCCTTTTTCATCGTACGAAATATTCGCAAATCCACCCAGGTTGAGGCAGTAATCGTATTCCGAAAAAAGCAGGCTGTCGCCAATAGGTACAAGCGGTGCTCCCTGACCACCGAGTACTACATCGCCGGTTCTGAAATCGCAAACAGTAAGGCAATTACTTTTGTCAGCAAGATGTGCTCCGCTGCCTATTTGCAGGGTAAAACCATTTTCGGGTTGATGAAAAACAGTGTGGCCGTGCGATGCAATTAAATCCGCTGCGAATTTCGTTTTATTAATAAATCTGTTTGCTTGTTCGCCCAGGAATTTCCCGTATTCTGCATTTAGCCGTGTAAGTTCTGTTCCCGAAAGTGTATGTGCTTTTTCAAGGCGTTTTTTCCATTCAGGAGTGTACGAAATGGTCTCGGCTTCCTTCAATTTGAACTCCCATTTATTGTTGTG
This sequence comes from Draconibacterium sp., assembly GCF_041583095.1. Taxonomy (NCBI): domain Bacteria; kingdom Pseudomonadati; phylum Bacteroidota; class Bacteroidia; order Marinilabiliales; family Prolixibacteraceae; genus Draconibacterium; species Draconibacterium sp. The sequence goes on along the minus strand of NZ_JBFHGM010000035.1, from coordinate 2,320 downwards.
CTCCGTAAACTCAACAGCCGCAATGTCTAATCCGTCAAGCGAGGTGCCCGACATCATTCCAATGGCCTTAATCGTATTTTTACTTTCCCGGGAATTTTTCATCTTTTCACAATTTTAATCACTTCCAAAATTGAGTTTCATAAACCACATTGTTATTTCGATAGTCGGTAATTGTTAATTTGAAGGTATGGTTTTTATCCAGCTCAAATCGCTCCTTATCGAAATAATGGGTTATTGTTGCTGTTTTCGGATCGTATTCAAAAAGTGCCCACCTTCCGTCGAGCAAACCTTCAATGGTATTTATGCCGGCAAGGTCATCCTTGATTTTAAAACGAATCCGGTTCGCCTCAGTTAGTTTATTGTCTGCGATACTTAATGGGACTATCTCCGGCGGAATCGTGTCAACCGTAACTGCATAAACGCCTAAATTAGTCGTTTCTGTTGTAACCCAGCCATTTTGGTAACGGCCACCGGTAGCGCTGAATTCACCGGTTTCCGGGTGGACGTAAGCCATAACTACTTTTGATTCGAGTTGTGCAGGCAGGCTGTCGGTGCGAATGGCAATCGTTGCATTTTTGTGTAAGGGAACGGTATTGTTGTGAAGGAAATGATAATCGGAGAAAAAGGAGTCAGAAGCCTTTTCGGTGCGGTATTCAAAACGAAAATCGGAATACAAAGCACCTGCCGGGATCTCCAACCGAACCGAATCATTTGCAAAACGATTAAAATGGTTATAGTAAAAAAGTTTTCCTTTTATTGAATCTGGTTTAAGGCTTGCATTTTTACCCACAATTGTAAAGTCAATCAACGAGGTATTTCCGTATGTGTCCTGCAGTTCTATTTCAATTTTTCCGTTTTGCTCGTTCTTCGGAATTATGTGTCCTTCTGATCCGTTGTGCGTGTAAATGGGGAGTTTGTTTCCCGGATCGATCCATGTTTTTATATAACGGCGTTGTTCCCTTTTATACGCGCTGTACACAATATGGCTGTTCAGATAACGCGTATCGCTAAACGAAAAACGGTTGAGGGTAAACGAGAACTGATCTTCGTTATTCAACGACATTCGCAGCAGGTTGATACCGCATTTGTTGTAGCTGTCGTTAAAATAGTCGTTGGTTTGTATGGCAACGCCAATCTCTCCCCAAACCGGAATGATTGGATTGTTTTTTAAGTGGTATTTGCCCTCGTAAAAAACTACGGGGTAACTTTTTGGCGTGCGCGAATAAGCCAAATGCGAACTGTCGGAGAGCGGAACCAGCAACACCGAAAATATTTTCGGGGCAATATTATCTTTCACCGGAAACCCAAAATTTAAAGGATTTAGTGGCTCTTCGGTTCTGGTGTCGCGAATCTCGAAATGCAGATGTGGCCCGCCCGAACTTCCGCTGTTCCCGCTTTTGGCAATCTCTTCGTCCTGTTTAACCGGGAACAGATACGACGGAATTTGGAGGTCGACACGAAAAGATTGTTTTTTGTATTGCTGGTCTTTTACATACCTGGCAATTTCAGGACTAAAAGCTTTTAAATGCCCGTAGACAGAGGTGGTCCCGTTGGGATGATCGATATATAAAGCGTTGCCATAACCAGTTGGCGATACCACAATACGCGATACGTAACCATCGGCAACAGCATAAACCGGCAAGCCTGTTGTACCCTGTGTTTTTATATCGATGCCCGAATGAAAATGGTTGCTTCGCAGTTCAGCAAAACTTCCGCTTAGCAGTAAGGGAATCTTCATCGGATCGGTGTAATAGCGTAGTTGCGCTATCCCAAACAAGGCCAAAAAAAGAAAAAGAGTTGTAAAAAATGTTCTCATCGTTGTTTAATCCGTATTATTTATCTCCACGTAGCAAACCTTCCAATGCGACAATTTCGTTCCCATTTTCGATAGTCAAAAATGGACTCAACGATGTCGGGATTAACCCGGAAAAACATGTTTATTGCTCGAATCAAATGAATTATCCGGCTTAATTGGAAGCACCAAATTTAATTAATTTATAACGGCTGCAAGTCTTGTTTTTAACTTTGTCCTGTAATCTTCATTCTTCATCTGCAAACTACTAACATAGGTTTGTTAGCATAAAAAGAATGCAATCGATTTGATTTCCTTTTACAATCAGGAAAAAAAGTTAACTTTGTTCGCGAAATGCAGCTAAAATGACCGAAGAGGATCACTTGTTACTTAATGATTTAAAGCGCAATACACAGCAACTGTTCGAAAAATACAATGAATTGGAACAGAAAAATAAAATGCTGAGTGAACAGGTAGAGAACCTGAAGCAGGAAATTGAATTAATGGAGCATGAAAAGGTTGAATTAG
>NZ_JBFHGM010000034.1:0-28590 GCF_041583095.1 Draconibacterium sp. | reverse complement strand
TTGAGTGGACCCACCACGAGGTTGTTTCGCACGATCATATTTTGCAGCACAAATCGCCCTACCTGAATGTGCCGTTCTTTTTTGCGCGGGTAGTTGTGTTTTTTGCTGCGTGGATCATTTTGTCGAAAGTATTACGCAAATTATCGCTAAAAGAAGATGAAGTTGGCGGCATGCAGTATTTCGAGAAATCGGAGTTCTATTCCAAGATTTTCATTTTTGTGCTGGCCTTTTCATTCAGCCTGTTTTCGGTTGATATGTTGATGTCGCTCGAGCCCCACTGGTTCAGCACTATGTTTGCCGGAAAAAGTTTTATGGCCGGAGTTCTGCACGCCTCATCAATAATTGCACTGATTGTAATTATACTGTCGAAACAAGGTAAATTCCCGCTGCTCAACCACAGTCACCTGCACGATTTTACCCGCTATATTTTTATGTCGAGTATTGTTTGGGGTTACTTCAATTTTGCCGAATTCATGTTAATCTGGTATGGTAACATACCGGAAGAAACTTCGTGGTTTGTGCACCGCTGGCATGGTGCGTACAAGATCCTTTTCTTTGCCAATATCGTTATCAACTGGGCAATCCCGTTTTTGGTGCTGATGCCACGCAAAAGCTCAAGGAGCAAATTGTTTATGATCCCGGTTATCCTGCTTCTGATTATCGGACAATACACCGAACTTTACTACATCATCTGGCCGGCAACAGTTCACGAAGCTAAGTTTGGCTTGCTCGAGATCGGTACTTTCCTGGGTTATGCCGGATTATTTTCGTGGGTAGTTGGCACAACACTCACCAAAGCCAGTCTGGTTCCGAAAAATCACCCTTATATGGAAGAAAGTATTCAGCACCATTTCTAAAATGCCTGTATCGCGGGTAGCTTAAGGCCTCCCTCGAATTACCGCTGCCCAATTCATGGCCTTTTCCTTTGGTTTAAGGAAGAATTCTGCCCTTTAACTGAGGTCGGAATATAATACTGTTAGCAATTCTGACCTTACAATAACAACTTTAAGAGACAAAGAAATCGAATTTGACCTTATTATCGGTTTCCTTTTGTATTCTGTGTCTGCGAATAAGTCATGCATTGTTTTCCAAATGCCCTTACGCATGCTAAATGCTTTTGGAATTCATTTCCTGGTTTATTTCGTTACATGAAATATATTTTGAATAATATGCATAAACTTTTCTTATTCTGGAAATAGGCTTCGCTAACACAAAACAGGGTCTGTAAAACAGTAAATAAAGGAAAAGCTGTATATAATTAGGTCACTTTAACTTAGCGATCTGTTGTAAATGCGTCATAAAAGGTCAGATTGCAACATTAATACACCGCAAAAGAGAACCAACAGGGCAGTAAAATGGGAATAACATGCAGAAACAAGATCGACAGGCGATAATAAGCAGAATAAGCGTTCCAGGAAACGATCACATTTAGAAATCGTCGTTTTGCCTATAAAAATCCTCCAGTCCCAAAATATTAACTTGGAATAATTGAGTTTATGTTTACTTTTAGAACAGAAAACCAATAATTATTCCCATGTTACTAAATTCAATTCTCCCTAATTGGTCGGAAATCAGCGTATTCGAACAAGCTTTCTGGATCATTGCCATTCCGGCTACCGTTTTTTTTCTGCTGCTACTAGTTTTAACCATCTTCGGCGGAGATGCCGATGCAGACGTTGATGTGGACACGGATGTTGACGGTGACATAGCTGGCGATTCAATTCCATTCCAATTCATTTCATTAAAAAACATTGTTGCTTTTTTTACCGTATTCGGCTGGTCGGGCATTGGCTTTATCAGTATGGGATTACCCCCCGGACAGGTGATCCTTTTCTCAACCTTATGTGGCCTTACAATGATGTTTCTAATGGCATCACTGTTCTATTTCATGTCGAAACTGGCTGAAAACGGAACACTACGTATGGGAAATGCCATTGGAAAGTTAGGTGAAGTTTACCTGGTAATTCCGGCCAAACGAGGAGGAATGGGTAAAGTTCAACTTAATGTTCAGGGATCGATGCGTACACTCGATGCCATTACCGATGATGAAGAAACTATCCCTACTTCTTCAATAGTTCAGGTACTAAATGTAATTGATGATCATATTCTCCTTGTTCAAAAACAAGGCAATTAATAACCCTTTTAATTAAATTTTATGAACGATTATTTTGTTATTCTTCTAAGCATTGCTGCTCTTTTTGTATTCATCATCATCGTAGCAATGATGCGACGTTACAAACGTTGTCCTTCCGACCGTATTTTGGTTGTTTATGGTAAAGTTGGCAAAGGAGCAAACAGCGAAAGCCGCTCTGCCAAGTGTATTCACGGTGGTGCAGCCTTTATCTGGCCGATTATTCACTCTTATGCGTTTCTGGATTTAACACCAATTTCTATTGAAATCAATCTTAAAAATGCGCTAAGTAAACAAAACATCCGTGTTGACGTGCCCTCTCGTTTTACAGTGGGTATTTCTACCGAACCAAACATTATGAACAATGCCGCTGAACGACTGCTAGGACTTACACAGGAGTCGATCAGTAACCTTGCAAAAGACATTATTTTTGGTCAGTTGCGTTTGGTTGTTGCCACAATGGACATTGAGGAAATTAACAGCAACCGCGACAAATTTCTTGCGGCTGTGTCATCGAATGTTGAGGCAGAACTCAAGAAAATTGGGTTGAAACTGATCAACGTGAATGTTACCGACATCAACGATGAATCAGGATATATTGAAGCTCTTGGTAAAGAAGCTGCAGCAAAAGCGATCAACGATGCTAAAAAGAGCGTGGCCGAGAAAAACCGCGATGGAGAGATCGGCCAGGCAGAAGCTCTGCAAGACCAGCGTGTACAAGTTGCAAGTGCTGATGCAACGGCTGTTGAAGGGGAAAACATTGCAAAAGTTACGATTGCAAATTCAGATGCCGACAGACGAGAAAAAGAGGCTGAGGCAAACCGACGGGCCGTAGCTGCCGAAAAGGTAACTGATGCAAAAGCATTGGAAGAAGCCTATGCAGCCGAAAAACTGGCAGAACAAGTTCGTGCCGAAAGGGACAAAGCTACCCAAATTGCCAACATTGTAATTCCTGCCGAGATTGATAAAGAAAAAGTTCAGATTGAAGCAGAAGCAGTGGCTGAACAAACGCGCAGAATTGCAAAAGGTGAAGCCGATGCCATTTATATGAAGATGGCTGCGGAAGGTAAAGGTATCTTTGAAATCCTGAGCAAACAAGCCGAAGGTTTCGAACAACTGGTGAAAGCCGCCGGAAACGATGCACAAAAAGCAGTACTAATGATGATTGCTGATAAATTACCGGAATTAGTTGCAACCCAGGTTGAAGCCATTAAGAACATTAAAATTGACAAAGTTACTGTTTGGGAAACCGGAAACGGCAAAGACGGTAAAACATCGACGGCTAACTTTATGCAAGGAATGCTTGGCTCCATCCCTCCTCTCAACGATATTTTTAAATCGGCAGGAATGGAACTTCCCAACTATTTAAAAGGCGATGCTAAAACCGAGGAATCGGTTACCGGAGAAGCCGAAGTTTCAGCAAACAACGACGCTGATTTTGACGAACCGGAAGTAATCGACCCTGAAAAATAGACATTCATGTAAAGAATAGTTTGATTCACCGGTTTTCTTTGGGAAACCGGTTTTTTTATGCCTTTATTTATTATTTAAAACCAAACCCGTAATTTGCAAGGGTTAAATCTTACTATTCAATAAAAACAATATGGAATTATTCGAAGCGCGCAATGTAAACAAGGTTTTTGCCAGCACACAGGCACTAACCGATGTTAGCATTTCGGTGAAAGAACAAAGTATTTTTGGTTTGCTTGGCCCCAACGGCGCGGGCAAAACCACTCTCATCCGCATTATTAACCAGATTACCGCTCCCGACAGCGGTGAGATATTTCTGAACGGAAGAAAGATGAACCGGACAGATATCTCCCACATTGGCTACCTGCCCGAGGAACGCGGACTGTACAAAAAAATGAAGATTGGCGAGCAGGCAATTTACCTGGCTCAGCTAAAAGGCATGTCGTATCGTGATGCGTCGAACAACCTGAAAAAGTGGTTCGAGAAATTTGATATCATGCCCTGGTGGAACAAAAAAGTTGAAGAGCTTTCGAAAGGAATGCAGCAAAAAGTGCAGTTTATCACCACTGTTGTTCATCAGCCCAAACTGTTGATATTTGATGAGCCTTTTAGCGGTTTCGACCCGATAAATGCCAATCTGCTGAAAAAGGAAATTCTTAACCTGAAAGCAGAAGGTGCCACCATAATCTTCTCCACCCACAACATGGGATCGGTTGAAGAACTGTGCGACCACATTGCGCTGATCAACAAATCGAAAAAGATTGAAGACGGACCAACCGACGAGATTCGTATGAAATACAAAACCAACATTTTCGACATAAAATACAGGGGCGAGTTCAGAGAAATCGATTTGGCTTTGGGCACCGATTACAAAATCATCAGTCACGATGAGTCGGATAAGGCAAACACCTTGAAAGTGCAATACATGAACGGAAAATCGAATAACGAATTGTTGTCGTCCATTATGCCGGCAGCCGAAATTCTGGCATTTGAAGAGCTTATTCCGAGTATGAACGATGTATTTATTAAAGCCGTTGAAGAGTCGAACAAAAACTAAACAAACCGTCATGAACAACACATTGCTAATATTAAAACAAGAATACCTGAAACGGGTAAAAAAGAAATCGTTCATCATATTAACCATCCTGATGCCGTTTTTAATTGCCGGCGTTTACGGACTGGTCATCTATTTCTCGATAAAAGACGATACCGAAGAACGCACCATCGCGGTATACGATGCCACCAATTTATTTCTTGGCGAATTCAGCGAGGAAGGCACAACGAGCTACCATTTTATCCCCAAAGAAGAATATGAAACATTAAAAACCAACCTCAAAGGCAGTGGTTACTACGGCCTTCTGTTTATTCCATCAGATATTTATTCGAATAACCAGGCGCAACTTTTCTCCGAGAAACAGTTGCCGTTTGAATTGACCGAACAAATTGAGCGCAAACTCAGCCGTTTTATCGAAAATGATAAACGCCAAAAAGTAATTGAAGAATCGGGCATCCCCGATCTGGAAGAGCGCCTGAGCAAAACACGAACCAGTGTAAACCTGAGTACGCTTAAGGTATCGCAATCGGGCGAAACCAAAAAAAGCTCATCAGTAGTGGCTTTTATTGCCAGTTATGCCATGGGGCTTCTCATTTATTTCTTTGTGTTTATGTACGGCGCCATGGTTATGCGAAGTGTAATGGAAGAAAAGAAAAGCCGCATTATAGAGGTGATCATCTCATCGGTAAAACCCAGCCAGCTGATGGCCGGCAAAATTATCGGAACCGCTTTGGTTGGCCTCACACAGGTTGCCATCTGGCTTGTTTTAGGAGGCATTGGACTGGTAGTGGTACAGAGTTTCTTTTTCACGCCCGAAACGGCACAGCAAATGGGACAAAGCATTATGGAATCGCAGGGGCAAATGAACCCGGCAGCCATGCAGGCCGCACAACCGAACCAGGTCAAGGAGGTTATGGAGATGATTGGCAACCTGAATTTGCCGCTTATTTTGTTCGCGTTTGTGTTCTATTTCCTTGCAGGTTATTTATTGTACAGTGCTTTATTGGGTGCTGTAGGTGCCGCTGTCGACAACGACGAAGATTCGCAGCAAATGGTATTCCCGGTAACTTTCCCATTAATCCTTTCGATCATGCTGCTGTTTCCCATTGCAAAAAACCCGGAAGGCCCGCTGGCATTTTGGTGTTCCATAATTCCGTTCACCTCACCGGTGGCTATGATGGCGCGTGTTCCTTACGAAATACCTGTTTGGGAACTGTTACTTTCGATGGGCCTATTGGTGCTTACAACCATTGTATGCATTATGGCAGCTGCCAAAATTTACCGCATTGGTTTGCTGATGTATGGTAAAAAGGTAAATATTAAAGAACTGATTAAGTGGCTTCGGTATAAAGGATAGCTACAGAAATAGTCGGTTTTCTTAACAAAGAAGTGAAAAACATGATTTTTTTCATATTTATTATTTAGAATAAATAAAAATTACATATATTGCACCCATTATGAAGAACACCGGTAACAATATGATGATGTGTTGTTGTTTCCTGAAAAACGGGAAAGGTGTTGTAGTGTTTTAACTTGAGCTAAATTGCAAGATTATACGAGGCCTTTCCGTGAACGGAAAGGCTTTTTTTTTGTTAAAAGAATATTTACCGAAATAACTCAATAATTAAAAAAATGAAAGCTAAAAACATTTTAGAGACCATTGGCAACACGCCACATGTGAAAATTAACCGCCTCTATCCTGAGGATTACGAAGTTTGGGTGAAAGTTGAAAAAACAAACCCGGGAGGAAGTATAAAAGACCGTATTGCACTAGCGATGGTAGAGGATGCGGAAAAGAAAGGGATATTAAAAGAAGGTTCGGTGATTATTGAACCTACATCAGGAAATACCGGAATCGGATTGGCATTGGTGGCAGCCGTAAAAGGTTACCGACTAATTCTTACCATGCCTGAATCAATGTCGTTGGAGAGAAGAAGAGCTTTGAAAGTATTTGGTGCCGAATTGGAACTAACACCAAAAGAAAAAGGAATGAAAGGTGCCATTGCCAGAGCTGAAGAACTGGCCAGTGAACTTGAAAATGCCTGGATTCCTCAACAGTTTAACAATCCGGCAAACGTAGCAGTCCACCACAACTTTACGGCACAGGAAATTTTAAAAGACTTCCCTGAAGGTTTTGATTACCTGATTACCGGTGTTGGAACCGGAGGTCACATTACCGGTGTTGCTGAAGTTTTAAAAGAGAAATTTCCGAACCTGAAAGTTTTTGCCGTTGAACCGGATTCAAGCCCGGTAATTGGCGGAAAAGATCCCGGGCCTCATGGAATTCAGGGAATTGGTGCAGGTTTTATTCCGAACAACCTGAATACCGAACTTCTTGATGGAACAGTAGAAATCAGTAAAGACGAAGCTTTCGAGTATGCACAAAAAGCTGCAAGAGAAGAAGGTTTGTTTGTTGGTATTTCGTCGGGAGCGTCGTTGGCGGCCGTTGCCAAAAAGATTAAAGAACTTCCGAAAGGATCCAGAATCCTTACGTTCTCGTACGACCACGGCGAGCGCTACTTATCGATAGAAGGATTGTATTAAAACTAACGTCAATATACAGAAAGGGAATCATTCGAATGAGTGGTTCCCTTTTTCTTTTTCTTCATTCCAAGCATCATCAAGCAAATCTATCAAACAAAAGTTTACTGTGTGTTGTTTCTTTGTGTAAATTAGAAAAACTAATAATGAAAGGATTAACTATGTTTTTAACCGGACTTATTGCAGGCATACTTTTAACTGTAATTGTATTGATTGTTGTAATGCCAAAACAAATGTTTGTGGTGAACGAGAGTAAGCTGGGTTTTGACGAAACCGTTGCTGCCATTGAACAATCGGCAAAAGACAATAACTGGAGCATGCCGCATTTATACGATTTGCAGGCAACCATGAAAAAACACGGTTTCGAGGTTAAACCGGTGAAAGTATTTTCGTTGTGTAAGCCCGATCATGCTTACCAGATATTAAGCAGCGACCAGGAACGTGTAGTTTCGGCACTTATGCCTTGCCGTGTTGCGGTTTACGAACGCAATGGGAAAACGTATGTATCGATGCTGAACTCAGGCCTTTTCTCTAAATTTATGGGAAGTAAAGTAAAAACCGTAATGGGAGCAGCCAGCGAAGAGAATAAACAAATACTTGCCCCCGTTATCAAGTAAAAACTAAAAACAATAAAAACAACCATGAAAAAACTAATGTATTTATTCATCCTGATTGGATTTGTTGCGTGCAACTCCGGAGCACAAAAAAACACTGAAGCAGCACAACCGGAACAAATTGTTGAAGCCACTATTGATATTGGCGGATTGCACTGCGATGCCTGTGTAGCCTCGGTCGAAAAAGGAGTAAATTCCCTGAGCGGGATTGAATCGGTAAAAGTGACACTTGCGGATTCAACTGCCATTGTTACATACAACGCATCGGCAGTGTCGATCGATGAAATTGAAAAAAGTATTGAAAAGCGCGGATACACTATAAAAGCCGTGAATTAAGCCCCCTGAAGTGGTTAAACAACTACTATTCACAATGTTCTGGTGATAACTACCAGGGGTTTTCGGCATAATATTTGTAAAATTCCGTACATTGCAGAAAAGCCATATATACAATGAAAGACAATTTTAAAAACGGAAAACCGGAATTAAAGGAAACAGGGCCAGTATGGAGCGTTAAAGTTGACATTCCAACTGCCGTTTCTGAAGATTCCATCAGGCTTTACAAAAAAGCCCGGGAATTGAAACTGAAAGTAATTTTGAATTAAATAAAAAGCTTTGACCGATACTGGATCAAAGCTTTTTTTTATTTCATTTTATTATTTCAACTGTCACTTTCTTATTTTCCCAGCATAAAGCCGGATATAGAAATATACAATTGTCAGAAAAGCATAACTTCCTGCCTGAAAATATAATTTTAGCACCTCTGATTTTACCTCAGTAATTCCAACGCCCATTGTGCGTAAACGCAAATAGGCGGGAACGGCTGTAGTTCCGGGCAAAATTTTGGATAAGCCCACCAACCAGTCGGGCATAGCAGACACCGGCCAGGAAATACCGCTTAAAAATAAGGCAATCGGCGACAGAAACATCATAAATACAATGGCCGACTCGCGATGTTTAAATAACGTTGACAGACCAATTCCGAAAAATATTACCGACAATAAGAAGGGGAATAATAACATCAGCACGTCAAACATATTCCCTTTGTCGGGGTAGTTAAACCAGTCGTGAATAAGGATCAATGCAAGGCAAATATTAAATGCTGAGATAAGCAAATAAGCACCTACTCTACCAAAGACTAATGGAATAATTTCGCGCCTGCGTTTGTTTTCCGGTAACCGGAACGGGGACGCTTTTGATTCGGAAAAGGTACCTCCCATAATGCCAATACCAATAAGCAAGGTTTGCTGAATGATGATAATGATTAATCCGGGCATGATAAAACTACCATACGAACCAGCCGGGATGTAAAGCATGTGTGTTTGAATACTCAAGGGACTGGCCGAAACTTTTGCCTGTTGTAAGGATTTTCCTTCGGCAAGGTAATGTTGCACGCCAACACCTGCCCCAAAATAAGCATTTACGGTTTGTGCAGCCGTATAGAAGGTTTTGTATTTTAACAGGTAACTACCATCGGCATAAACAGCAACATCAGCCTGTTTTGTCGACAACACATTTTTCTGAAATCCTTTTGGAATAAGTAAAACACCATCAATTTTATTTTCCAGAAAAAGCTGTTCAGCCTCTTTTAAACTTTGTGGATTGTATGTAACCTGCGCTTCTCGCGAGGCATCAAGCATACTGGTGTATTTTCGGCTGGTAGCTGTTTGATCTAAATCAACAACACCAATCGGTAAGTTGGTAAGCACCTCGTTAAAATATCCGAACGAGTATAACAGCGGATATATCATTAGCGCTCCCACCAAAATCAACACAGCACCGCTATCTGTAAAAATTGCTTTCAATTCATTCTTAAAATGAAAAGCCATTAACCCGAAGCTGTTTATTTTATTCTTGTCTTTCATCATAGTTCCTATTGTTTCCCCCAGTGTTTCGGATCGCTCAAACTCTTTTTATACATTTTAAATGCAGCCATACCCGACAGCATAAATAGGAGGATGTAACACAAATACGGCAAGGCTTCTTTTATTGGTGCACCACGTAATGATTGTGAAATAAAAAGTTTCTCCCACCATGTAAAAGGGAAGATTGCTGTTAGTCCTTTTACAAATGGCATCATTCCTTCTACCGGAAAAGTTAATCCTGAAAATGTTATTCCCATCATTATATAGGCACTCCCAACGGACAGCGATAAACGCAGGTTTTTGGTTAAGGAAACGAATATTAATCCCAGCATTTGGTAGGCAAGAATTGTAATAAACTGACCGCAAAAAATAATGACAAAGCTGCCGTTTAAAGGCATTCCTTCAACCACGTAAAGCAGATAGGCGATTAACATGGCAAAACCAGAATAAATAAGGGTATACGGAAACAGTTTCCCAACAATTGCCATACGTACGCTGTTGTTTCCGGCTTTCAAAAGACTTAGCCCTGTTCCTCGTTTCAGTTCATTTCCGAAAGTGTAAACCGAACTCATAAAAGCAAACAAAAACAAGGTAAAATAAAGCATTGCCGAGTTGAGGAAGTAGGCATAATTTGTATACGGATTGAACAAGACATGCTTTTGAATTTTCACAGGAACAACACGAGCCATGGCCTTTTGTGCATTGTTACCGTTAAGTGCCAGTTTTTTTAGCTGAATTCCGGCAGACAAGGTATTTAGTGTGGTTAAAACCGAACGTTGTACAACTCCGGCAACCGTTACATTTGTTCCGTTTATATAAACCGGGACAGGGGCTTCAACTCCCTGAAATACTTTTTTCTCCAAATCGTTGGGCAATACGACTATTGCCTGAACAACACCTTGTTTTAACCACTCCTGTGCCTGAAATAAATCCGGTGAACCGATCACAATCTGCACATCGGGTGAAGCGTTTAAAGCATTTCCTACTTTTATAGAAAGTGATGAATTATTCTGATCGACCAAAGCAATAGGTAAACGTTTTGCCGCTCCTTGCTGAAAGATAAAAAAGAGTAACAATATACCAGTAATCGGCCCGATTAACAGCAAAAACCGATAAGCAGGATTTTGCTGAATCCGCCTGGCCTCACGAATCATTACTTCAAAAATAGGATGTCTCTTTTTCCCGTCCATTTTATTTCATTTCGGGTAAGGTAACAACGGCAGTCATTCCCGGACGCAAACCTTCAATATTATTCACCGGACGCGCCTCAACTTCAAAAGATTTTAAATCGAACTGTCCCGAAGTTTTTGTTGCATTCCAACGGGCAAAATCAGCTGAAGGGCTAATGTATTTTACTTTAAAATCGAACTCCTGCCCATCAAGACCGGGGATTACAGCTTTGAAAACACTTCCCATTTTAAAATAAGTCATATAATCTTCGCGGATGTAAAGTGTAACCCAAATATCGTTTAAATCGAGAATGGTAACTACCGGAAAACCAGTTGAAACCAATTCGCCTTCCTCCACATTTACTCCAGACACTTCTCCATCGGCAATGGCATTAATTGATGTCTCTTCGAGGTAAGCTTCCACCTCGGCAATGGCGGCATCGGCGCGTTTTACCATTGCAGCAGCAGCGGTTTTATCTTCTTCGCGTGCTCCCTTTTCAGCTTTCTGCCAAATGGCTTTGGCGGCATTTGCCGTTTCGCGTGCAGCTTTCATTTGCGTTTCAACCTCATCGCATTTTTGTGCCGGCACCACTCCTTCATCATATAAATTCTGAATTCGTGCAAATGTCTTTTCAGCAAACTGGGCAGCTGCCTCGGCTTTTACATAAGTACTGTAGGCCGCAGTAATATCCTCCTGTTGCGCTCCGTTTTGAGCTTTCCGGCTTTGTGCACTTGCGGCAGTTCGCGCAGCATTTGCGTTGGCCAGTTTTGCATTAATTTCGGGGCTGTCAATAGAAAAAATAAAGTCGTCTTTTTTTACGATCTGTCCTCTGTCAACAGCAACTTTCTGTATTCTACCCGGAACTTTTGAGGCAATATTGTATTGCTGAGCCTCAACCTCTCCTTGCAGAATTACAGGCTCGGGTTTTGTTACAACAATGAATGTGTACACTATAAATGCTACGATAGCTACAAGTACAATTATTGAGCTTAACGTCTTCTTGTTCATGATCTTTCTTTTTTGCTTTTGGTTTTCTTAAAGTGATTCGGTTACAGTATTCTCTCCACTCGAGAAATGGATGTATTGTTCGGGAACACCCGCTGTTTGAAGGAAATTTGCCAATCCAACATCATAATTATATAAAACACTCAGTCGCAATGTTTTTACCTGCAGCACTTTTGTGTTCGCCTCTACCACATCGGTAGAAGTTGCCAATCCTTCGTTAAATGCTTTCTCGGTACTCTGGCGGTATTCGTTTGCCAACTCAAGCGTTGTTTCCAATTCGGATTTTTGCTCCATTTGCATTTGTAATTCGTTATAGAGCTTTATCAGGTAGGCTTCCAAATCGTTGTTGGCTTTTTGTTCGGCGTATTCAACCTGGTTGTGTAAAGTTTCACTGGCCAGTATATTGTTCTTCCGGCTCATTCCCTGAAACAAGTTCCACTTCATTCCAATTCCCAGTTCCCATTCGGGCATGTATGGCGAAAAATTTTTATCGGCAATGTTGTAATTACCCATTGCTGCAATCGTTGGTAAATATTCGTTTTTTTCTACCCGGTGTTTTATCTCAACAAGCTCCTTTTTCCCCTGTAGTTGTTTCAATTGAGGATTTAATTCTTTGGCACGATCTAACCACGTTGCCAAACCTGTTAACTCGCTATTTATAAATAAATTATTGGCTGGAATAACATGCCCCAACGAATCAGCAGCCAGTGTTGCTCTTAAACCGGTTCGCAATATCTCAACATTACGCACGGCTTGCTTTACTTCGCGTTCGGCCTCATTTTTTTCCACCTCGGCATGAAGCAATTCAAGTTTTGCAATCATTCCGTTATCGTATAGTTTTTTTGCATCGTTGTAATGGTTCTCCATACTTTTTAGCATTTCTTTACGAAGTTTTTCCACTTGCAACCCGAGAGCAAGACCATAATAACGAGTAACCAGCTCGGTAAGCAAAACGCCTTCAGTATGACGTAATTCCTGCTGGCTAATATCCAGATTTACTACGGCAGCCTGGTTGGCACCGTTTATTTTGCTTCCGGCATAAATTGGCATCGCGAAACTCGCTGTCAGCAACGCAAAATTCTTGTCCTGAATAATCTCATCCCAGTCGTGTGCTTCAATGGCTTCGCCTCCTTCAAGTAATTGCTGACGTACAACTTCGGTACTCATGTCGTCGCTTAAATAAGGATAAAGTGCATTGGTTGCCGGATCGGGATTTGGAACGCCGCTAAAAACACCGTAAGTTCCAAGTGTTTCGTACAACGGACTGATGGCTTCGCCCACCGGAGTTAAATCGAGATGCAAAGGATCGGACATGGCCATTGCTGTTGCATTTAGCGAAACCTGTGGCAAACGCAAGCCTTTCTTCGATTTGATCTCGTATTCTTTCTGCCTGATCTCTTCTTTTTGGCGCAACAGTGCCGGATTTTGTTCCAACATTATTTGCATCGCCTGGTCGAATGACAACAATTGGTCCTGCGACTGCCCGTGAACCGTTATTCCCACTGCCAAAAGCAAAAGGAATAATAAGACTGTTTTCTGTTGTTTAATTGTTTTCATTTCTATTATTGTAAGCTGTATTCTTTTGTATTCTCAAAAATTTAAATCTGTTGTTTTTGCCTATTTCAAAAACTTAAAAATCAGTTTTAGTAAATGCTTAATATCCTCTTCGGCAATGATATCCCGATCGTTGTTTCTGTATTTTTGATTGATAAACTGAATGGTGGTTATTATCAATATCAGGTACAAATCACTAACGATGAGTGTCTTGTCCAAATCGTTGCCTGATCGTCCCAGCTCCATCAATTTTTCAAGCAGCATCTGTGTATTTTCCTGAATATGTTTATCGATTACGAAATTATAATCGTTGGTAAGCACGTATAAAAATTTCACCCGGATTGGCTCCTTGTTTGCCAATTCAACAAAATGGCGGATTATATTTTCAATGGTTTCATGAAAGGGTTTACATTGTTCTATTAGTTTTTCGAACATGCCGAACACTTCGCTGTAAACCTCTTGTAAAATGGTGTTTACAAGCTCGTATTTACCTTTGTAATGCATGTAAAAATAGCCCGAAGCCACTTGCGCATCCTTTGAAATAAGTGCTACCGAAGCGCCTCCAAAACCATTATCAACCACCATCTTCATGGTCGACTGTTTTAACCTTTCAATTTTTGTTTGATCTGTAATCCGTGCCATACCTTCGAATTAATAAATGAACGTTCATTCATTTATGCAAATGTAGTTGCTTTTTAGAAATGACAGGTGGTGTTTTTACTGAAATGATGAAATTTCAGGATGAAATAACATTTAGGGGCACAAAAAAACCGGATTCAAATGAACCCGGTTTTCAGATAAAATATTGTTCGTTTAAACAAAAAGCTTCGCATTAATATTATCGATACTTGCTTTCACACCTTCGAAAGGTTTACCATTACCCTGGTTGTCGTCTTCCACAAAGAAGTATTTCATTCCTGCAGTTTCGCGTGCATCTAAAATACTCTTATAATCTGCAACACCAGCGCCAACAGAAACAATATCGTCTTTGTCAACAGTGTAAAATGGTTCAACAACCTCTTCACCCATACCTTTAAAGTGAAGCAGTTGGAAACGCCCCGGATATTTGTTGAACATTTCAACAGGATCCTGACCAGCTTTCAATGCCCAGTAACAATCCAGCTCCATAGTAATCAGGTCTGCATCCATTTCTTTCAGGAATACATCATAATAAGGTACGATTCCGTCGGTTGGTTTAAACTCGAAGTTATGGTTGTGGTAACCAAACTGAATACCTACGTTTTTCATGATCTCGCCAACTTTATTCCATTCGGCAATCATCTTTTTGTACGTTTCAATGTTACGGTCTTTTTCTTCAATCCATGGCTGAACGCAATATTCAACACCAATTTCGGCATGTGCATCGGCCATTAACTGGGCACTTGCTGTAGTTATACCTTCAGCTTCAACACTGGTATGGCTACTTACTACTTTCATCCCGTTGTCTTCCACCATTTTTTGGAATTCTTTTGGTGCTACACCATAAAATTTGCCATCGGCATACGAAGCCATTTCAACAAATTTATAGCCCATATCGGCAATTCTTTTTAACGAACCGGCCGCATCAGCTGCCATGGCATCGCGGATACTGTACAATTGCAGGCCAACTCCCATTCCGGTTGCTGCTTTAACGGCCTCTGCTACCTGCTCAACAGGTTTTTTAGCACCCGTACCACAAGCATAGGTTCCCAGTGCCAAAACACCAACAGTACCTGCCGTAGAAATCCTTAGAAACTCTCTTCTATTCTTCATGATTTTTTGTTTTTAGTTAGTTATACTGATATTAATATTTATTCTAAATTCAACGCTCAAAATAGTGAGTAAATTTTTGAAAGGGACTAAAATTATAAAGATTTTGCAGAAAATACCAAAATCGGTTAAATATGTCGCTTTAACACAAAAGCATTTTAATACAGATCAGCGTACCTGTTAGCGTTTATACTTTGGAAGAACATGTTGAGTAAATAAAGAAAATTCTTGAATTTGACTATCTCCGTATCAGAGCCAAGGGGCATTACGCCAACATCATTTCAGCTAAATGGCTGAAACCGAATTATCTTTATTTCACCCCTCTGTCAGCCATAAAGGCTGACATCTCCCCTCAAAGGGGGGAGAAAAAGCGGAACCCCAAGGCAAAGCCATGGGGAAATATTAAATTAAAACGGAAATCCGAGGCTAAGATGAAAACGCGATTCGTTATCCTGGTTATTACCCGATATTAATAACTGCATCGGCCCCATAAGCGAATCGTACTTAAATCCGAAACTATAGCCCCAAATATTATCGCCAAATGGCTGTGTTGTCAGATGATCGAACAAATCTTCGTAAGTACTCGCGGTGGCAGCTACATTAACTTTTGTAGTTACGTATAGTCCCGAAGCGATTTCCCAGCTTAATGATGATTTTGCAACCGCATAGTTGTAGGTGTAAATTTCGGCAAAATTAAAGCCTGCCAGGTCTTTAAACTGTAGCTTGCCGGGGCCAAACTGCGATCCGCCCAACATATAAATCCCGTTGGCACCTGAATCATCGGTACTAAATCCTGCTCCCACCTCGAAATTATAGGTAAGCTTGCGGGCAAACGTTGTATACCAGTTATGATTGATTGTTAAAGTTGCATAAGGATCATTAATTTCCCCGATTAAATAATCTCTCGGTTCTGCAGTATTTAAGTCCATTTCGCTGTTCGCCGATAGAATGTGTTGAAAGCCAATATTCAGTTTTATACCTCTTTTTGGGAAGTAAAGATCGTCGGTGGTATTTACCCTGTAGTACAACTGATAACCCCAGTCGTGTGATTTCAGGTAATCAAAATCGGTTTCCGGATAAATCGATTGCAAATCGGCACGCGGCGTTAAACGGTTGTATTTATAAAATGCGTTGCCCCCCAACTGGTGATTCAAACCAAACAAATATTCCAATCCGTACCCTCCGCCAAAATAACCTCGTTTGTAATTGCCCAAACGTTTGCCGTCATCGTAAAACGGAAGTTTGTAACTGTAGGTATTCATAAAGAAATAGTCGGACAGTCGCTGTTTCTTTCCAACGAACTTATTTAACTTGATTTCCAGGCCCGGATTTTCGGCAAAATTTAACGAGAGTAACATACGTGTTGCCGGAGCAATCATATTTCGCAAGGTAAAATTAGTAGTAATTCCAACCCCCAGATCATCGTCGTAACGGGGTGCCAGCTTAAGCATCGCTCTTGGTCTTTCTTTCACATGAAAAACAAGGATATAACCTTCGGTATCCAAATCTCTTTTTAACGAATAAGTCAGTTTCCCGAAATGCATGGAGCCATACATAAAATCAATGGCTTCCTTTATATCGTCAGCGCTAATCCTATCACCAATTTCGATTCCCGATTTCGACAAAACAAAATTCCTGCTTAAATAATTCAGCCCCGTTACTTCCATTCCGGTTATCCTTATTTTTTCAGGTTGAGGGATTCGATCTACAGGCGTATATTCTAAATCGTATTTCCGTGCAAGCGCTTTTATTTCGCTCCATTTTCCCCTGGCTGCATTTTCGCCAATCTGCTGAATTTCCTGTCCTTTCACAAAATCGGCAGCCGAATAATCCCGAAGATCCGGGATTATCAGCACATCGCATTTTTCGAACTGCTCTTTGGCATCAACAATACCTCCGAGTGCTATTGATCGTTGCAGGATATCGGTCATCGACCGAATATCATCAGCCGTTACGTCTTCCTGAAATCCCACATAAACACCAATAATTATATCGGCCCCCATATTTATGGCTTCCTGCACCGGGAAATTTCGGGTAACGCCTCCATCAACCAAAAGCATAGAGTCCATTTGCACGGGCGAAAAAACGGTTGGGATAGACATGCTGGCACGAATCGATTTCACCAAATCGCCGGAGCTGTGTTCAACGGTTTCTCCCGATATCATATCAACCGACATACAATGAAACGGGACAGGCAACTGATTAAAATCTTCTTCCTCGGTAAGCGGCCAGAGTAGTTCGGAAAAATAAGCTTCAAGATGTTGCCCGTCAATAACACCGGCCGGCAGGTTGATCCGTTTTTCGCGTATCGGAATTTCGAAAAGGTATTTTTTGGTTTCGTCCTTTTCGTCCATGGCTACACTTAACAGCCTTTCTTTATCTGTAAGCAACAAATCCCAGTTGGCGTTTTTATTGATATCAGAAAGTTCATCGGCCGTATAACCAACAGCGTATAAACTGCCCATAATACTGCCCATGCTGGTTCCGGTTATTATATCCGGGCGTATTCCGGCTTCTTCAAGCACTTTAAGCACACCGATATGCGCCAAACCTTTTGCACCTCCACCGCTTAAAACCAATGCGATTTTGGGCTTTTCAGCCTTATTTTCTTCTTGCGAATAAACAGGAAATACAGCCAATAGAAAAAATACAACGGCCACTAATTGATTAGTTGTGAGGATCGAATTTTTCATGCCCGAATGGCTTAGTTAATTTCCCTGGTTCCTGTACCAAAATAATTCAGGCCCCGAAAACAGTTGAAGAAAATCCGGACCCGGTTTATTTTAATCGCATGAATTTAAAAAATTAACCAATTCATGCACATCTTTTTTCGATGAAAATGGATAACCACCTTTGGTTTGCAAAGAGTAAATATTGTGATACAAAATACTCTCTTTTTGGGGTGTAGCATCTTCAATCATTGCAATCGCTTCCTGGTATAACTGGTCTCTGTACTTCATTCTCATTTGTGTTTAACTAACAAATATATTATAATCTTATAGATAGCCCCGGTATTTTGCTTATTTCCCTACCCATTCTTTAAATTCGGTAGCCTTTAAACGGCTAATTGTAATGGGCTCATCAAAAGGTGGAATGAGTCTCAAAATCAACTTTCCTCCAAAATGATTTTCGAATTTCCGGATGGCATTAATATGCACAATTGAACTTCGGTTGGTACGAAAAAAAAGATCGGGGTCGAGTTGTTCTTCCAGCTTTTCAATGGTTAAATCAATAACATGTTCTTTACCCTGATAGGTTACGGCTGTTGTTACGCGGTTTTCGGTGTAAAACCAGGCCACATCTTCCACATCGAGTTTAAAATACGATGTTGCCCCGCTAATGAGAAAACGCTTCCGGTATTTCTTATCGCCCGAAGTTATTGCCTGAAGCAGCTCTTTATAATCAGGAGTACTTTCGGGTTTTTCCTTTGATACCAAAGCCATGTGTTCCAATTTTTCGATGGATAAACGCAGCTTTTCTTCCTTTATCGGTTTTAGCAAATAGTCGATACTGTTTACCTGGAAAGCCCGCAAAGCATATTCGTCGTAAGCCGTAGTAAAAATTACCATGCTGGTTACATTTATCTGGTCGAATATGGAGAAACTAATACCATCAGTTAGCTGAATATCCATAAAGATCAGATCGGGTGCCGGATTATTTTTCAGCCAGGCAACCGTGCTCTTTACACTTTCAAACCATTCGACAATTTGCCATTCGGGCCGCAGTTTTTCAACCATTCCCCGCAGCAAACGATAGTTATGAATTTCGTCTTCTACAACAATAACTTTCACAATCTGCGTTTTTTAGTATTCATCAAGCTGCGCTTACACATTTGCGATGCAATATCCGGGATAAAAATCATTTTATCTGTAACTCAAATCGCATTCACAATAACGGTACTTTCACTTCAAAGCGGTTTTCGTCGTACTGAACCACAATTTCTTTTTCGGTTAATATCTCGTAACGCTTCACCAGGTTCCTCAGTCCTGTTTTAGTTGAATATGATGCCTCCCTGCGATTCAAGCTGTTGGATACCACCAAATATTCATCCTCAACATAAACCTTAATATCAAGCGGTGCTTCCCGGCTTGTAATATTGTGTTTAATTGCATTTTCAATAAGCAACTGTCCCGTTAAAGGGGCAATTTCACGGTCCTTGCAATCGTTTTCCACATGGGTTGTCACATTTAAACCCTCACCTAACCTTTCCTGATGCAGCCCACAATAGGCTTTCATAAAATCGAGCTCCTCGCCTAACTTTACCAGCCGCTTATCTTTACTCTGCAGCACATATCGGTACACATCGGTAAAGTTTTCTGTAAACTCTACTGCCACATCCGGATTGTAAATTATTAATGATTTTAGCACACTAAGGTTGTTGAACAGGAAGTGCGGATTCAGCTGATCTTGCAACGAGTTGTAGTCCATGCGCAACTTTTCGCGTTTCATTTCGGCAATCTGTTCCTGCGAATCGAACCACTTTTGTGCAAAACGGGCAATAGTAAGCGAATTGGCTACCATTTGTACGAAAACCAAACCGGTAACCATTCCCATAATCACACCTGATCGTGACTCACCGATTCCCAGTTTCGGATCAATAAAATACATGATCACACGGTGCGCAAAAACAAGAAACAAAATTCCAACGCTGATCTGTAGAAAAAGCCTCAGCTTTATCTTTTTCGGGACAGGCAGAATGCGCTCCAGAATATTATCGAGAATAATTTGTAACTCGGCCGCAATGTTAAAAGCTAAAATTACAACCACATAAATTACAATCGGAATTTTAACATCTTCTTCGGCAGGAATATGCGTAACATACGAAATAAAATGCAACACCAACACAGCAATAATGCTGACAATAATAAAGCGCCCAACTACACTAACAGGTTCGTAGCTAGGCAACCTCATTGCAAGGGTTGGTTTCTTTTTGCTATGTAGTTCTAAACACTTCATTTCTTTTTATGCGAAATTTTACTATTCCTCTTCAGGCATATACAGGTTTCCTGTTACACTTTGCCACCTGGTTTTTAGTACCTCGAAACTGGCAATGGTTTGCGTTAACTGCGCTTTAGCCTGAACCCACTGCGCCTGTGCATTCAACATATCAGTGGTTGTATTTAAGCCCACCTCAAAACTTGCCTTGGTTTCATTCATACTTTCCTCGGCCTCGGCAACACTTTTTTGCGCCAAAAGAATCGATTCGTAAGCTTCTTCAACCTGCACCTTTACCTGCATAACCTCAAGATTAATCAAATCATTTGTATGTTGCAAATCTGTTTCGGCCTGTTGTACTTTTAACTGGGCTGCACGTTGTTTCTTTTTTCCTTGTCCCCACTGAAAAATCGGGATAGAAACCTGCGCCGCCAGCATGGGCTGAAAATCGATTTCCTCGTACAAATCTTTTACCCAGTAACTGGTATATTGCGTGCTTACGCCAACAGTTGGCAAATAATCGGCACGTGTAATTTTGGCGTCCAACTCCGAAATTTCTTTCTGTTTTTCCAGAATTTTCAGCTCGTTTCGTTTGCTGCCGGCTTGTAACAACCCGTCTTCGAGGTTAAACAATTTTACTTCGGGATTGGCATCGTGGCTAATTTGAATCTCAGTATCCAATGGCTGACCCAAAATCTGGTTCAAATACATTTTGGCCACTTTTAAACCGTTTCGGGCTTTTATCAGGTTCAAATCGGCTTCGTTTTTCTGAACGGTTACCCGCAATTTTTCACTTGCCGGCTGCAATCCAACTTCGTACATCGCTGTCATTTGGTCTTCCAACTCGGTAAGCATTTTTATATATTCTTCGGCAATTTTAATATTCTCTTCAACGGTTGCCACCTGCCAAAACGCCTGATCCGTTTGCTCGATCACTTCCGAATATTTCATATTCAAAGCCATATCGGCAATAGAAACACCGGCATCGGCCTGCTGGTTAGCGTAGCGAATTTTCCCGCCGGCATAAATCGCCTGGGTTACTTCAAAACCACTGTTTATTAGTGTTAAACTCCCCAAATCGATATTAATTCCCGGGCTCCAAACATCGCTGGTTCCTGAAAAGTCACCATTCAAAGCCGCCTCTTCACTGTCGGCGGTTGGTAAAAAATACCCCGGCATGTTTATCCCATCCATTCCCGGGCGGTGCATCAACGATGACGAAAAACCCACTGAAGGCAAATAAGCCGTTCTTGCCACTTCCTGGTTTACCTGCGCTTCGCGGTTTTGCAGGGCCGCATTTTTCAATTCTTTATTGAAAGCAACAGCCTGCTCGCGGCAATCATCCAGCGTCATTACTTTCTGTGCGAAGGTGTTGCCCAAAGTAGTAAGCAAAACGACAACTGTGCCGACTATATATTTAAGTAATTGATTCATTCCTTTTTTTACTTTTTTTGATTGAATTCATTTTTCTTTTTAGAAAAGTTGACCCCGATTTTTATCTAACCACAAGGATTAGAAACTGTCGTCCCCCATCGACAATTAAAAAACAGGGCAACTTTTTCTAACTCTATCTACATTAACAATCACAATTATGCTTTTGTCGTTAATTTACTTCCATCAACACGGTACAAAACGGTGTAAAGTACCGGAACAACTACAAGGGTAATTATCGATCCAACGGCCAAACCGAACATGATAACGATGGCTGTTGAGTTAAACATCGAGTCGGTGATAAGCGGCGCCATTCCCAAAATTGTTGTCAGCGATGCCATCATTACCGGACGCAAACGCGATAACGCAGCGTCGATAGTGGCTTTCAAACGGTCTTTTCCTTCCTTGATATTCCGGTTAATCTCATCGAGCAGAACCACGGCATTTTTAATCATCATACCAATCAATCCCAAAGCACCGATGATACCGGCAAAGGTGAGGTACACTCCTGTAGTTGCCAGCCCCAAAACAATACCAACAAACGCAAATGGCACCACCAGAAAAATGATGATTGGCTGCTTCAGGTTATTAAATAAACCGATGATAATTATCGCCATCAATCCGATTGCCAGCGGCAGAAACATAAACAGCGCTGAGTTGGCTTCACCCGAACGGGCAGTAGCTCCTTCCCAGTGCAATTCGTAACCTTCGGGCAAATCAATTGCTTCAACTTTTGCCTGAAATTTCGCCTGCACTTCGGCGGCTGTGTATCCATCGGCAGCATCGCATTGTGCTTTAATAGCCCGCTTATTATCCAAACGGTGAATCAATTCGTAATCCCATGTTACTTTCATGGTATCAACAATTTGCGATAGCGGCACACTTGTGCGGCTTTGTTGTCCCCAAACCGGGATGTTCAGCAGTTGCTCGATATTCTCGGCCACGTTGTTATCGGTACGCAATACTATTGGCAACATTTTATCGCCTTCGTATATGGCTCCAATTGGTCGTCCGTTGGTAGCCACCAAAATGGAATTCCCCATATCAGCACGCGACAATCCAAGAGGTTGTGCACGTTCAACCGAATAAACAGGAACAATTTTTTTAGTCTGGTTTCTCCAGTCGTCGGTAACATTTACAGCCGATGATTCTTCTAAAAAGATACGTTTTGCCTGGTTGGCCAAATCCTTTAACACGGCAGGATCGGGACCAATAAACTGCGCCTCAATGTCGGCATCGGCAAAAGCTGCTCCGTATTCCATTACCCGGACAAATGCATTCGGATAATTCGCATTCAGGTAGTTTTCAATCTCAGGGATAAGTGTTTCTACCCGATCGGTATTGTCTGTTTCAACAATAAAATCGGCATAGTTTGCTCCACCTGTCTGCATATGGCGCATTAACAGGTAGCGGGCGGGCGGACGCCCAACAGATCCGGTAACCGCATGCACACCATTCATGGCCAGAATATCTTCCTGAATTTGTTTTACATCGGCTTCAACAGCATCAATATCGGCTCCCTGTGGCAGGAAGTACTCAATAAAAAACTGGTCGTAATCTATTTTCGACATAAAGTCGACTTTTACAAAACGGAAAGACCAGAATGCAAAGATCAGGATTGCAAAAGAACTTAGAGCAAACATGTATTTATTGCGTACGGCCCATTTCAGGAATTTCCCAAAAATCTTGTACAAACCTTTATCGTAAGTTTCGGCATGTTCGCCTTTCGGACGTTCTTTGCGGTAGAAATATTTTGCGTTAAACGGTGTCTGTATCATCGCAAAAATCCAGCTTAAGGTAAGCGAGATAATCAGCACAGTAAACAGTGACGACAGGAACTCACCGGCCTCGTTTGGCGACATGCGCAATGGCAAAAATGCCAGAATTGCAACTGCTGTAGCACCCAACAATGGCAGCGCGGTTTTTTGTGCCGTATTTACAAAAGCTTTGCTTCGGTCCATTCCCGATTTCAGGTCGACCAGAATTCCGTCGGCAACAACAATAGCATTGTCAACCAACATACCCATGGCCAAAATAATAGCTGCCAGCGTAACCCGGTGCAATGGTAGGCCTATGGCCAACATCACAATCAAGGTTCCCATGATGGTAAAAATCAAACCGCTCGAAATAAGCAGTCCTGAGCGGTATCCCATGGCAAACATCAGCACCACAATTACAATCCCTACCGACATGGCCAGGTTCAGCATAAAGTCTTTTACCGCATCATCAACACGGTCGGGCTGGTAATACACCTGGTTAATTTCGAAACCAACCGGTAATTCGTTTTGTAATTCGGCCAGCTTTTCATCCAGTCGCTCCCCCAGTTTTACCACGTTAATTCCACTCTCGTTCGATAAACCCAGCGTTAAACCGGCTTTGTCGTTGTAGAAAAGCGCCGCGTTTTGTGGCTCGAGGAATGATCTTTCAATCGTCGCAATATCTCCCAAACGGAAGTTTCCTCCGCCTGGAACCTGAATCAAAAGATTTTCAATTTCCTCGATCGAAGTAATTTTTTGCCCCACTCCTACACGAATCGATTCGTCGCCGGTAACAATTGATCCCGGGTTGATAATTGCCGTTTCGTTTTGGATAGCAGCAGCAATATAAAGAGGGTTAACATTTAGTCCGGCCAGCTTTTCAGGAGAGAAAACAATGTCGATGGATTCGGTTTTTTCACCAAAAATCTGCGAGCGGCGAACACCATTAACGCTTAAAAGCTCGCGTTCGATGTACTCGGTGTATTTTACCAACTCGTGATGCGAATATCCATCGGCAGTAATGGCATACAAAATTCCGTAAACATCGGCAAAATCATCATTTACAATGGGGTCCATCGCCCCTGCCGGTAACGAACCTTTTGCATCGTTCACCTTTCGCCTCAGGTGATCCCAAAGCTGTGGCAGCTGTGGTGTTTTTACCGTTGGCTGAATGTAGATGGTAATGATCGACAAACCGGGACGCGAAACGGATTGAATCTCATCGATATTTTCCAGTTTCTGAATGGCTTTTTCCAGCGGGTCGGTCACCTCCAGCTCAACTTCGTGCGCGGTGGCTCCCTGGTAAACGGTAATTACCGTGGCTGCCTTAATCGGAATCTCGGCATCCTCCAGTTTCCCAATATTATTGTAAGCAATTATACCTCCCAGCAATACTGCGACCAGTATAGTGGAGATCATTGCTTTTTGATTCAGTAACTTTTCCAGCATTACAACAATCCTCCAATGTTAGTTACCGATGGTGTTTTAATGGGTTGAACTTTTTGGCCTTCCACCAGGTAATGCACTCCGGCAGTAACAACCTGTTCGCCGTTGTTAACGCCCGATACAATATTTACACGTCCCTGGCTTCCGTCGAGCGAAATTTTAACTTCGCGCTTTTCAATTTTACTTGTTGACGGATTAAATACCCAAACGTAAGTGCTTGTTTTTTCGTGGAAAACTGCCGAAGCTGCTACTGAAAGCTGGTTTTGCTCGGCAGTATTATAAACGGTAACTTCCGCTGTCATTCCCGGAGCTACTGCCAAATCATTTTTATTCTCGAACGAAAATTTCACTTCGTACAAACCATCTTGCATCGCTTTTTCGCTAACGCTAAATAATTTTACCGGTAAGTTGCTAATGCCCGCATTGGCTACCGTCAGATAACTTTCTTTATCGCTTTTTACACGCTGAAGCTGACTTTCGGAAACCGATACCACTGCTTCAAGATGCGAATTATCGATGATAGAAACAATCGGTGTTCCTGCTCCAACGGTTTGAAAATTCTCAACAAACTTTTCGTAGATATAACCTGAAAAAGGAGCTTTCAGCTCGGTGTCGCGCAATTGGTTTTGGGCATTTTCGTAGGCTGTTTTTGTCATCAGGTACCCCGACTTGATCTTTTCAAAAGTGTTTTCCGGGATTTTGTTTTGCTCAATCAATTGTTTGTAACGCTGGTACTCACTTTCGGTCTGCTCAAACTGAGCTTTTGTGGTTTCCAGCTGCAGTTTGTAATCGCGCTTATCGATCTCGGCAATAACCTGGCCTTGTTTTACATAGTCGCCTTGTTTTACATTCAGTTTTAATAACGGGCCGCCAACACGAAAAGAAAGTGAGGTAAGGCTTTTCTCCTTTATCTTTCCGTTTAATGTAACCGTATTCTGAGTTACGCCATCGCTAACGGTTTCGATCTTTACATTTTTAATGGTTTCGGGCACAGTCTCTTCTCCGGTGCTGCTTTTGCACCCGGTAAAAGCAACCACGGCAGCTGCTAATACGAACACAATGTTTTTGAATTTCATATGATGTTTTTTGTTTTATAACCTTATCTCGCAACAAAATTAATTTGGCTGATTTTTAAAGGCTTATATTTTTGTACCGAATGACAAAATGCCTCCCTGAAATGCACTTAAACCGGCTCCACACTTGTGATGCGTTCTCGAAGGTGCTTCATGTACTTGTTCAACTGCAGCTGAACACTTGAAATGGTTGATTGGGTGTAATTTTGTGATTTCTGGATGTTGTTCTGCACACGCTTTATCATCAGATCGAAATTGGAGATCATTGCATTGGCAATTTCTTTATCGCCCTCGTGCCTCTCCTTTACTTTTCGGCTGTCAGATTTGCGCACTGCCCACTCCAGATCGTTTAGCGCCTTATAGCTAACCCTTTTACCCAAAGCCTGGTAATAAATGGTAAAAAATGCGTCAACCCCAAAAAAGATTTCTTTTACGTCTTTTAAAATGGGAAGTAAATCGGCTCTCAGCATGGCTTTTTCGCCCATGGCCGTTTCATACGGATCGGCACCATAATTAATGGTAAAACTGGCGGGATTGCCAATAACCATGTCAGCCTCTTGATTTTGAATCGGGGCTAACATGGCTAAGAAATGATCTTTTCGTAAATGAACCAGATTGGCGTTGATGAACAGCACAATTTCGTTGCTGGCAAACTCAACGCCACAGGCCATTGCGTAACTCTTTCCATGGTTTTCAGGCAGCTTTAAATACTCGAAGTGATAATGAGGAACAAGGGTTTTCAGCACATTCTCGGTTCCGTCTGTCGACCCGTCGTCAACCACAATCACCTCGGCTTCAGGGTTGTGTTTGCAACACGAAGCAACCACATTAAAAATGGTTTCCTCTTCGTTGTAGGTACAAACAATAATGCTTGTTTTCATTTGTTTCTGTTTTCAGAAGCGAATATAAACCGCAATGGGGAGCTTATGCGAAAGGAAATTCGTGAAATGCTAAAACTAAGGACTGGAATGAAAACAACTTAGTTTTCAGCTTTATATACTTCGTAGATTTTTATGGAATTTTTCTTGCCAAAAAACTTAATCAGGTCAACGTATTCAATTTTATATTCTTTGGTGCTTTTTATCAGTTTTACCGCAAATTCGCTGGTTACCAAAATCTTTTTCTTGTAGCGCTTACACTGTTTTTGAATGCGAGCTGCAGTGTTTAACACATCGCCGTGAAAAGCCAGCTCGCGTTTGATCTCGCCCACTTCAGCCGCCATTACTTTTCCAACGTTTAACGATGCGGTAAAAACAGGCATCATTCCATATTGTTTCTCAAAATACTCGCGGCGTTTACGCAACGCTTTTTCGTACAGGTAATAAAAATCAACCGCACTTTTAAACGACGATTCCCGTTTGGTAGTCCATGAGATAACTACCTCGTCGCCAACAAACTGATAAACACGTCCCCGGGTTGCCAACAACGAATTCGAAACACATTTAAAACAATCCTGAATAAAATAGCTGTATTTTTTGTGCCCCAGTTTTTCGGCCACTGCAGTCGACGATTGTAAATCGAGAAACATAAAAATCAACTCCTCTTCGCGGGGTTTCTGGTAGTATCCCATCATAATTTTCCCGAGCGGCGCATAACCAACCTGCTGCAAAAGCGTGTTGATCAATTGATAAACATAGCCGCCAACAAACAATACGATAAGAAAAAAGAGGATGGTGGAGTTAAATAAAAACCGTGGCAAATGCGATACTGACTCGATAAAACTCAGATCTTCGGATACGCTGTAATGGACAATTCCTAAAAGAATGCTTATAACTAAAAAGATAAGAATGTCGAGAAAAACAACCCCCACCGCCAGCTTGCGCATTTTGAAGTTTCGAACCAGGTTCGGGTAAACCATATTAAGCGTAAACCAGCTTAAAGTGGCAAAGAGCGAAATCACTACCGATGACCACACCACCTCATCAACCAAAAAGCTCATTCCTTTTGATAACATATCGCCCATATGGTCGTCGCGGGCACCCAGCATGCGCATAAAAATAGCAAAGCGGATGACCACATTCCAGTAAATCAAAGTAAAAACCAACAGTTGAAACTGATGTCGGCGTACCGAGCCTTTATATGTTCTTTCAAGTTTTGGCATTAAGCAGGTTTTACATGTTTTTTGAGAGATACTGCACTAAAAATGTAAGCACTGCCACCACAAAACTCACCATAAAAACGCGGTATGAATACCTCAACAGTTTATATTTTTTAGCCAACACTTTTCCCAGGTTATATTGGTCTTTGGTTAGTGTTCCGTACAAATAATCATAATCGCTCATCATTTCTTTTACGCCCTTCTTATATTTCTCGTAAGGCATATTTACAAAGTTGCCAAAAAACAACAGGTTCAGTTTCCGCTTTTTCAGGTCTTCATCGCTGTATTGTCCCGACCCGTACTTTGGTATTACCGAAAGAATGGCAAATACCAAGGATATTAAACAGCCCACAATGAGAATAATTCCGGGAATGAGGAAATTATGCTCGCTGGTGCGCAAAGTCAGTGCGCTTGTACTCATTAGCACCGAAACCAGCACAGCGTTAATGGTAAGCATTATATTGGCTTTATTATCGGCTATCGAACTTAAATTAATTTGGTTGCGAGCCGTAAGTCGGAACATGGTTTCGATACCGCGTGCTGTACTTTTCTGGGTGTGTGTCGGTAATTCCGGAGCTTTGTCGGCCGACAGTTTTTTGATACGATTCTCAACTTTTTTGATATTCTTTAAGCGAACCGGCTCAAACGTATTTTTGGCATATTCGGTATGGAATTTTATGCCCAGAATAAAATCCAGCGT
>NZ_JBFHGM010000033.1:0-28659 GCF_041583095.1 Draconibacterium sp. | reverse complement strand
GCAACGGTCGTTGCTTTAGTTGAAACTGACATTGTTTCAGCTAAAGCTGACATTGCTTCAGTTTAAGTGCTTGTTGCTTCAGTTTAAGTGCTTGTTGCTTTGGTTAAAGTGCTTGTTGCTTTGGTTAAAGTGCTTGTTGCTTTGGTTAAAGTGCTTGTTGCTTTGGTTTAAGTGCCTGTTGCTTTGGTTAGAGTGCTTGTTGCTTTAATCGAAGTACTTATTGCTTCAGTTGAAACACGTATTATTTGATTAAACGTTAGAAAACGCTATACCCGGCGATGGGAAATATTTGCCACGAAAATTGCCGGTTTGCTTTATAATTGCTCATCCAGGTCGGAATCCATAGTAATTAACGGCGAAGCGTCAATTTTTTCGATATCAAGTATTTTTACCAGTGTATTCAAACCGGCCTCAACAACTCCGAATTCCTCTTCGCTAAGTTGCAATAGTTTTTCCGATAATTGTTCGTGCAACAACGATGGCATTGTGCTCAGCAGTTGATCGCCCGATGAGGTAAGAGCTATATTCACAACACGTTTATCACCCGATTTGGGAAGACGGGCCAGGTAGCCTTTTTTTTCAAGACGGTTTATAATACCGCTAACCGTACTCGGATTCAGGTTTAGGAATTTTCGCAGTTCGCCCTGCGTTGTTTGATAGTTAGGCGACTCGTGCAGAAAGTTTAAACAAAGAACCTGTGGAATACTTACGCCGTGTTCTTTCTGAATTTTCTTTGACTCGATGTCTACCGAGCGCACGATTTTGCGAATTTTAATTAGAATATCTCGTGTTTCCATTCCTTCCCGATCAAAAATTTTTGCTAATATATTAAGAAAAAATTAGAGCCGCTATTTCGTGGAACAACGATTGAAGGAATAAAGATTCAATTAATTCAGCGACTTCGTTATTTTCGCATCATATCAGGAAAGACAAAATGCCGACCGAAAAAAAACGTAAAATAATACATGTTGATATGGATGCTTTTTTTGCGTCGGTAGAGCAGTTGGATCATCCCGAACTGCGCGGAAAGCCTATTGCTGTTGGAGGAACAAGCGACCGGGGAGTTGTTGCAGCGGCCAGTTACGAAGCCCGGAAGTACGGTGTGCGCTCGGCTATGTCGTCGAAAGTGGCCAAACGAAAATGTCCGAACCTGATTTTTGTAAAACATCGTTTTGAGCGGTACAAAGAAATTTCGGCGCAAATACGAAGCATTTTTCTGGAGTATACCGATTTGGTTGAACCGTTATCGCTTGATGAGGCCTATCTTGATGTTACTTACGCCAAAAAAAGTCAGCCTTCTGCTACCTTGATTGCCAAAGAAATTCGCCAGCGTATTTTAGAAGAAACGGGACTAACCGCATCGGCAGGCGTTTCGTACAACAAATTTCTGGCTAAGGTGGCTTCCGATGTCAATAAACCCAACGGAATGTTTGTGGTAACTCCCGATAAGGCACAGGATTTTATCGACCAATTGGAGATCCGGAAGTTTTTTGGAATAGGAAAAGTAACCGCCAAAAAGTTAAATGATATTGGTGTGTGGTATGGCCGCGATCTGAAAATGATCGACAGGCTTGAGCTTACCCGAATGTTTGGCAAAGCAGGCAATTACTACTACGATATTTGCCGGGGTATTGATAACCGCGAGGTGCAGCCATCACGCGAAAGAAAGTCGGTTGGCGCTGAAAATACCTTTTCACAGGATCTGTTTTTAGAGGATGAACTAAAGAAAGAATTATTGGTAATTGCCGGGAAAGTATGGGAGCGGGCCGACCGATCGGGGGTAAAAGCAAAAACAGTGACCTTAAAATTTAAATATGCCGATTTTGAGCAACATACCCGAAGTAAAACCATTGAGCCCTACATCAACACAAAAGAGCGTTTTATTACCGAAAGCCTGAAATTGATGAAATCGGAAGGTGGGTTTGTAAAAGGAATCCGTTTACTGGGGCTTACACTCTCCAATTTTCTGCACGAACAAGAGGGTGAAAAAGGTGTTCAGCTGGTGATTGAGTTCTGATAAAATTTGCAGAAAAACTGTTTGTCGAATTATATTATTTCCCCTAACTCTCGTATCTTTCCAGCTAATTAGTAACAACACAGACTGATCGGAACGAAAACTCCCGGTTCGATCTGCTGATTTCAGACTTCAATATGAAACGAATAAAACGCTTTTTACTGATAGTGATTCTTTTGGCGATAATTGGCTACCTTCTGGGGCCAAAACCGCCCAAGCCTGAGTTGAATAAAGACCTGCCATCGCTATCGGCAAGTATTTCAAACATCGAGACCTTTGTGGAACGAAAAGAAGCTGGTTTTTCGGTAAAACCCGATAATGAGAGCCGCATTATTTGGGCAAACGATTCGATAAAAGAACGCACCGATTATTGTGTTTTGTACCTGCACGGATTCTCCGCATCGTGGTTTGAGGGCCATCCTGCCAACGAGCGTTTTGCGCAACATTTTGGCTACAACTTATACATTCCGCGTTTGCACGATCATGGATTGGTTACCGAAGATCCTTTAATTGATATGACTCCCGATGGATTATACGCTTCGGCAAAAGAAGCATTAATGGTTGCCCGCAGCCTGGGACGAAAAGTGATCATCATGAGCACGTCAACAGGAGGAACGCTGGGATTAAAACTGGCGGCAGATTTCCCGGAGTATGTTGACGGACTGATCCTATATTCGCCTAATATTAAGGTGAAAAACAGCTCAATGGCTTTATTGTCGAAACCATGGGGATTACAAATCGGGCGAAAGGTAATTGGTGGGAAGTACCGTGTTTCTGACGATGATCCGGAGTCGGAAGATTGTAAATACTGGAACTGCAAATACCGTGTGGAAGCACTGGTTTATCTGCAACAGCTGCTGGATGCCACCATGACAGAAGAAACGTTTGGCCGTGTAACAGTGCCGGTGTTTCTGGGATACTACTACAAGGATGATGAGAATCAGGATCAAACGGTAAGTGTTGACGCAATGCTTGATATGTTTGATGAACTGGGAACTTTACCCAATCAAAAGGTGAAAAAAGCCTTTCCTGAGGCCGGTGATCACGTTATTGCATGCAGTCTTACTTCCGGTAGTGTGGAAGAAGTAATTGCCGAAACCATTCGTTTTGGTGAAGGGATTTTGGGATTGGAACGCAGATAACGCTGATTATTTGGATTCTCACTGATAATAAAAATCTGTGGCTCTCAGTAAAATCAGCGTAATCAGCGTTCGGTCTTACTGAATTTGAGCAGCTGCCTCTTCGTCTAAAAACCAGGTTAAGATTCCGTTTGTAGGAGAAATATAGTAGGCCGGTAGCAATTGGGCTGCATCATTATCATTCATAATCTCTGCAACCCGCAAGGCTTTATTCGAGCCTGTTACCAGGAAAAATATCTGGTTGGCATTATTCAGCACGTTGCCGGTAATGGTAATACGTTTTTGCCCGGTAAGCGGATGAACAGCAACCGCACAGCTTTGCTCGTCTTCAAAAAGTTCCAGCTGGTCGGGAAAAATCGAAGCCGTGTGTCCGTCGTCGCCAAGCCCCAGAATTATCAGGTCGAAAACAGGATCTTTACCCCGCGAATTAAGGCTTTGCTCCATCTCTTGCGAGTAGCGCAGAGCTTCCTGCTCAGGATCATTCTCGCCTTTT
The DNA here is from genome assembly GCF_041583095.1 of Draconibacterium sp. NCBI lineage: Bacteria > Pseudomonadati > Bacteroidota > Bacteroidia > Marinilabiliales > Prolixibacteraceae > Draconibacterium > Draconibacterium sp. Next base: position 25,013 of record NZ_JBFHGM010000033.1, on the reverse strand, counting down.
ATGCGGTGGATATTTTCATCGGGAATAGTAATGTTTGAAAGCAAGTAGTCAACCGTCATTTTATAGTTGCTTTGTTCATCGGTCGGGGGCACACAGCGTTCATCGCCCCACCAAAGATGAATGCGTTCCCATGGAATTCGGTCGGCGTATTTTTTACTTATTTTTTTTAAAAGTCCTTTTGGAGAATTTCCACCGGACAGTGCAATATCGAACACTTCCTGATTCGAATTTTGTACCATCTTGATCAGTGCTTTCGCGATGGCCTTGTAAACATCTTTCGGTTTCGAATAGATTTTTACTTCAGTAAAGGTTTCCATTTCAGATAGTTTATGCTGTTAGATAATACAGTGCAATATGCAGATTAAAGTTCACAATACAAGCCGTCGTTGTGTAAATTCTTACAGGGGTAGCGCCAATCTCCGTTAACGATAAGTTTGGCGGATTCTTCCGGCCCCCAACTTCCGGCCGGGTAACCATAAATTGGAATTTCAGGATTGGTTTCCCATGCGTTAATTATAGGTTGAACAAACTCCCAGGCAGCTTCTACTGCGTCGCCACGCGAATACAGTGTTGCGTCGCCCTGCATACAATCCAGCAGAAGGCGTTCGTATGCTGCCGGAACCTTTTTGTCGGCCAGATCAGAATAATGGAAATCCATGTTTACCGTTTGCACTTTAAATCCGGCTCCCGGTGTTTTCATGCCAAATTTCAGCAGAATTCCTTCGTCGGGCTGAATTCGGATGATCAGCTGGTTGTTGCTGTCGGAGCTGGCATTGCCAAACAAATGATGAGGTACTTTACGGAAGTGAATAACAATTTCAGTTACGCGTGTTGGCAGTTTTTTCCCGGTGCGAATGTAAAACGGAACACCTGCCCAGCGCCAGTTATCGATAAAGAATTTAAGAGCCACAAAAGTTTCGGTGCGCGAAAGTTTGTCCACGCCGGTCTCCTCGCGGTAACCGGCAACTTTTTTGCCTCCAATGGTTGAGGCGGTATATTGGCCGCGAATAACGTAACGCGACACTTCATTCTCTTTAATCGGTCGTAACGACTGAAAAACTTTTAGCGTTTCGTTTCTTATGGCATCGGCTTCCACCACAACCGGAGGTTCCATAGCCACAAAACCCGCTACCTGTAAGAGGTGATTCTGCAACATATCGCGCAAAGCTCCTGAGCTCTCGTAGTATCCGCCACGGCCTTCCACTCCCAGACTTTCGGCTGAGGTAATTTCAACCCGCTCGATATAACGCCGGTTCCACAGCGGTTCAAAAATTCCGTTCGAAAAGCGGGTTACGAGCATGTTTTGTACGGTTTCTTTGCCCAGATAGTGGTCGATACGGTAGATTTGTTCCTCCTCGAAATAATTAAGTAGCTGTTTGTTTAGCGCTTTTGCCGATTTTAAATCTGTTCCAAAAGGTTTTTCAACGATCAATCGCCTAAAATTATTCTCCGATTTTGAAAGACCATTCTGGCACAGCATTTTCGGAATTACCGGGTATAATGATGGGGGAGTTGATAAATAGAATACGTAATTCTGCTCAATCTCAAGCGCGCCGGAAATTTCATCAAGCCGCTCTTTTAACGGAATAAAATCATCGGCTTCGTTATTCTGAACCGATTGATAAAACAATAACTTTTTAAATTCTTCGCGTTTTTCATCGTTGGGAATAAATTCATCAGCCCGGTTTCGGAATTCATCATCGGAAAGTGCCGAGCGGGAAGCACCCAGCACAGCAAACTTATTGGGCAAAAGGTTTTGTTTGTATAGTTCAAAAAGTGCGGGTATTAATTTACGTTTGGTGAGATCGCCCGATGCCCCGAATATGATGAGAATTTGATCTTCTACTTTCTTCATGGTCAAATTTTAGTGTTGAACGCAATAAACCAGAATATTGTTTTTGATAATGCGAAAAAATAAATCGTAGCCCACTTCCTTTTCAGGATGCTCTATAGCTCCGGAAAAATTTGATTGTGTATTGTAATCGAACGGAGTAATTGCAATTTGCTCGTTAAACTGAACTCCATGGATTCCAGAACATTTAAAAATAGCTTCTTTTGCTGCCCAAAGCAATATTTTTACGAACTGCGGATCTTTGCTACTTTCAATAAATTCAATTTCTGATAGGCTGGCAAAACGGGTAACAACTTTATCGATATTCCGCTGCAATTGTTCAACGTCGATTCCAATATTTTTTTCGGATAAAATAATGGCTGCCAGATCAGCAGAGTGTGTGATGCTGATATTTAAATCGGAATTTATCAATGAGGGTTTGCCAAATTCGTCGCGGTAAATAATTGGCGTATTTTCGGGTATCAGGTTCTGAAGAAGTGTGCGGGTAGCCAGAAATTCTTTTTGTCGTTTTTCGGCTTTAAAAGTTGCTAAACGTGCGGTATCATCGGAATTTAGCGTACATGATTTTAATAAATCATCAGCTGTTTCTTTCAGCTCCCATACACCAATTGTGCCGTTTTGGTTGGCTATTTTTTCAATTAGCGGCATTATTTCCAGCTTGTGGTTTCAATCATGTGAATCACATCGGGTTCGATAAAGTTGATTACCGGACTCAATGAATCGATGTCGGGAACTTCGCGAATGTAGAACGCGCCGCGTAAAAAATGCCGGGTGCTGTCGGTTAAAAAAAACTGCATGGGCGACGCGGCATTTCCTTCGATGGAATAAATGGTTCCGTACACTTTTTTAGCAGGATTCACGAATAAACGCTCGTCAATGGCGTCGGCTTTTATTGAATGTTTATAGGCCAGCGTGCGCGTCTCTTCCATTAACTCGGCTAAAAGTTTGTAGTCGTCTTTTTGGCTGTTCAGCTCGTAATACGAAATGTGTATTTCCACTTTGTTTTCGGGCACTGCAACATTTATCCAATAAGGTTCATTGCGGTTTCTGGAGTCTTTTTCAATCCTTGCATATTCCGGTATTTCAAAATCGTACGGAAATGTCCGGTTCAGATCTTTGTAGCTTTTTTCAGGAAAATCAATGCGGTAATATCCCCGCGGTTTAGGCGTGTAATTTTCTTTACAAGCCACCAAAAACAACAATAAAAATAGTGTATATGCGAATCTCATCTTCCCAAAAATTTAGTCACGTTTACTACTTGTTAATAACCACCTTGATTTGTTTAATCCTGCGGTTATCAACCTCTTCAATGGTAAACGTGAACGTTTTGCATTTTACCTGCTCTTTTAACGAAGGGATCTCGCCTTTTATTTCAAGAATAAGGCCGGCAAGCGTATCGGCATCACCTTTTACTTCGTCAAAAATGGTATCGTTGCAATTTACAACCCGGTAAAAATCACCCAGTAAAATCTTGGCGTCGAACAGGTAAGAGTTTTCCGAAAGCTGGGTGAAGAAACTTTCTTCGTCATCAAACTCATCGGCAATATCGCCAACGATTTCCTCCAGAATATCTTCGAGCGACACAATACCTGAAGTACCTCCGTATTCGTCAACCACAATGGCAATGTGCACTTTGGTTTTCTGAAATTCTTCCAAAAGCGAACTGATTTTTTTTGTATCGGGCACATAAAACGGTGGACGAATCAAAGTTTGCCATTTAAACGTTTTGTTTTTATGGCTGTGTTGAAGTATATCTTTAATATAAAGTAGTCCGCTGATTTCGTCGAACGAATCGATGTAAACCGGAATTCGCGAGTAGCCCGAATCGTTTATAATTTCAAGAACCTCCTCGAAATTTGCTTTTATATCGATGGAAACCACGTCAACACGTGGAGTCATAATTTCCTCCACACTTTTGTTGCCGAATTTTACAATTCCTTCCAGTATATCTTTTTCGTCCGAAAGTTCCTGGTCGGAAGTCAATTCAAGTGCCTGCGAAATCTCATCCATCGAGATGTTCTTTTTGTGTTTTTGCAGGCGGCGGTTTACAAATCCGGTAGAGTAAATCAATATCGCATTTATCGGGCGAAATAACTTTTCGAGCGTTTGCAAGGGCAATGCCATAAAACGCGCAAAACGCAAAGCAAAGTGTGTGGCATAAACTTTCGGAAAGATTTCGCCAAAAAGCAAGAGGAAAAACGTAATGAGCACCACCTGGAAAACAAATTGCAGCGTTGGTGCATTAACAAACGATACTAAATTGTTTGAAATAAAGGCCGTTAATATTACAATGCCAATGTTTACAAAGTTGTTTGTTACCAGTATGGTAGCCAGAAGTTTTTCCGGGCTTTCGAGGTTGTGCAATACGCGCTCGTTGTTTTTGCCTTTGTGTCTTAGTTTGTGTTTATCGCTGGCCGACAATGAAAAGTAAGCCACCTCGGATCCACTTATCAGTGCCGAAGTAAATAGTAAAAACAATACGATAATAATTGAAACGATTATTCCGGGACTGATAGGGTGTAATTGAATTTGCCAGGAGCCGATAGCGGCTAAACTTAAAAGCGGTTCTGTTTCCAAATTTAAAAGTTTTGGTTAGAATGGAAGATCCTCGTCTCCCTCCGGTTCTTCAATGTCGGGTTGCGAAACCTGCGGAGTGGATGCTGAACCGGAGTTTTGCATTGCACCGCCCTGGTCTGGCGAACCCATGTTGTCAGCGCGGTTACCAAGCATTGTCATCTGGTCGCCATAGATCTCTGTAACGTAACGTTTGTTCCCGTCTTTGTCGTCGTACGAGCGGGTTCTTATTCGTCCCTCAATATACAGCTGACGGCCTTTGGTAACATATTTTTCAGCCACTTCGGCCAGGCCTCTCCACAAAACAATATTGTGCCACTCGGTTGTAGTAACACGCTCACCACTTTTCGAGTTATAACTTTCTGATGTTGCCAAAGGGAAATTAGCTACTGCAACACCCGAATCAAGGTGACGTACTTCAGGATCTTTACCAACGTTTCCGATAAGAATTACTTTATTTACTGACATAATCTAAATTTTATATGGTTAACATTTTCAGGTTGTTACTACGCTGCAATTATAAACCGGTTTTTTAATTATAGTCCCAATCCGGCCTCGTGTAAAAACTGTTCAACCAGTCGGGATACAGCAAATTTAGAAATATCTTTTTTATTTACCCGAATTAGAGGCGACGGATTATTAAAATTGCCCTGAACTTCAAGATATATCAATTTTGCGTGAATAATCTGGTGACTCAAAACATGCTTTTTCTGCCCGCTTATATATTTAATATTAAGCTGCGATGATTTAAGCGGAAGATCTGCTTTTAACAGCTCCGAATCTGAAAGTGCTTTTTCGTGCTCCATCAGCGGTAACTGAAACAGGCTTTTCCAGATATCGTTACCCGATCTTTTATCCATCAAAATTGAATCGCCCATATCATAGATATAATAGTAAAAATAGCGGTGCCGCTGTTTCGTCTTTTTTTCTTTTACCGGAAGTTGGTTAACAAGGCCTTTTTTTAACGCAAAACAGGAATCAGCAAGCGGGCAGTTTTCGCATTTTGGCGATTTAGGCACACACTGCAAAGCGCCAAATTCCATAAGTGCCTGGTTGTGCATTCCCGGATCCTGTTCCTGAATCAGCTCTTCGGCCAACTGTTGAAACTCTTTTTTTCCTGCCGACGAGTCAATCGGAGTAACAATTCCGTAATATCTCGACAGTACCCTATATATATTGCCATCAACCGCAGGACAGGGCAGGTTGAAAGCAATGGATGCAATAGCTGCTGCTGTATATGGCCCAACTCCTTTTAAGGCTAAAATGCTTTTGTAATCGTTTGGGAAAGTTCCGTTGTATTGCGATGAAATAATTTTTGCCGAAGCATGCAGGTTGCGGGCACGCGAATAGTAACCCAATCCCTGCCAGAGTTTTAGCACCTCGTCTTCGTGGGCACTGGCCAGGTCATTTACAGTTGGATAGGCATCTACAAAGCGGTAAAAGTAGTTTTTGCCCTGCTCAACCCTTGTTTGCTGAAGTATAATTTCCGAGAGCCAAATCTTGTACGGATCACAGTCTTTTCGCCACGGTAAATCACGCTTATTTATATGGTACCAATTGTAAATGTTGGTATGAAAATTGTCCATTCTATGCTAACTGGTTAAAAATCTTACAGAAAAACAAAAATAATTTATTTGAAATGCTTTCCGGTTTTATAATATTTTTTATTTTTGCATCCTCGAATAAAAACGATTAATATATTGAAAATTAAATATTTTAAGAGATGACTAAGGCAGATATTGTAAATGAAATTTCGAAAGAAACGGGAATTGAAAAGGTAACTGTTCAGAAAACAGTGGAAGCTTTTATGGAAACTGTAAAAGATTCACTGGTTGATGGCAAAAATGTTTATTTAAGAGGTTTTGGTAGTTTTGTTGTTAAGAAAAGAGCAGAAAAAACTGCCCGTAATATTTCTAAAAACACAACCATTATCATTCCTGCTCACAATATTCCTTCGTTTAAACCAGCGAAAACATTTGTATCAGAAGTTAAAAATCAAGTAAAATCATAGAGTTATGCCAAGCGGTAAAAAGAGAAAAAGACACAAGATGGCCACTCATAAGCGCAAAAAAAGATTGCGTAAAAACAGGCACAAAAAGAAAAAATAAGATTTTAATGAATTAATTTCTTATAGTTAATGATTAAACCTAAAGCATGCTAATGCTTTAGGTTTAGTCTGTTATAACGATTAGTATTAACCAATAGAAGTAGATGATCAAAAGGTTGTGAGTAGCGATTTAATAATTGATGTAACTCCATCCGAAATTGTTATTGCCTTACAGGAAAAGAAGAAGCTTGCAGAACTATCAAGAGAGAGAAGCGGGGCAAAATTCGCTGTCGGAGACATATACCTCGGCAAAGTGAAAAAAATTATGCCCAGTTTAAATGCTGCTTTTATCGATGTAGGCTACAGTAAAGATGCTTTTTTACATTACCTCGACATGGGGCCACAATTCGCCACACTAAATAAGTTCCTGCGAATTGCCTCATCACGAAAAAACAAAATTTCTTCAATCTCAAGGATTCATTCCGAACCCGACATTAATAAAGAAGGTAAAGTAAACGAGCTGCTAAAAGTTGGTCAGAAAATTTTGGTTCAGGTAGCAAAAGAACCAATTAATACAAAAGGCCCGCGGTTAACATCCGAAATCTCCATTGCAGGGAGGAATTTAGTTTTAATGCCATTTAGCGACAAAATATCAGTGTCGCAAAAAATCAGATCAACCGAAGAAAAAAACAGGTTGAAAAAACTGATCCAGAGTATTAAACCCCGCAAATATGGAGTAATAATCCGCACTGTAGCAGAAGGAAAAAAAGTAGCAGAACTCGACAAAGAGCTTCGACGTTTGGTTGAAAAGTGGGAAACCACCTTTCAAAAGCTGAACAGAGCACAGGCTCCATCGCTGATAATCGGCGAGATTGACAGAACAACAGCCCTGTTGCGCGATATTTATCATCCCGACTTCAACAGCATTATTGTAAACGACCAATCGGTAGCGTCAGAAATTGCCGATTACATAGGTAGCATTCAGGCCGACAAAAGAAAGATAGTTAAATACTACAAAGGACGTCAGCCAATTTTCGAACACTACGGCATCGATAAACAAATTAAAGCCTCGTTCGGAAAAACCGTATCATTTAAAGATGGTGCCTATTTAATCGTAGAACACACCGAAGCGTTTCATGTTATTGATGTAAACAGCGGGAATCGCGCAAGGGCCGGGAACGACCAGGAAAAAAATGCACTGGAAGTAAACCTGGCAGCCTGCGACGAAATAGCAAGACAATTACGGTTGCGAGACATGGGAGGAATCATTGTAATTGATTTCATCGACATGCATGTCGCGGCCAATCGCCAGAAAGTGAACGATCACATGAAGGAGGTTATGGCCGACGACCGGACCAAGCACAACATTCTTCCACTAAGTAAGTTCTGCCTGATGCAAATTACCAGGCAAAGAGTTCGTCCGGAAGAAAAAGTTGAGACTGCCGAGAGCTGTCCAACTTGTAAAGGAAGTGGAAAAGTTGTGCCTACTGTGTTATTTGCCGACGATATCGACGGTAAAGTAAACTACGCGCTAAAGGAACTGAACAAGAAGAAACTAAATCTGAAAGTTCATCCTTATACAGCTGCTTATCTTACAAAAGGCTGGAAAAGCCGCCAAAATAAGTGGTTTTTCAAGTACCTGAAATGGGTAAGCGTTGAAGCTGTAAATTCATATTCCTATCTGGAATATCATTTTTTTGATGAGAATGAAGAAGAAATTATTTTATAAAAGGAAAGCCGTTCATTATTGAGCGGCTTTTTTTATTTTCGCAGTAAGCAAAGTAATTCTGATGGCGTTAAAAAAACTGGTCTATATTATTCTTTTTCTTTTTATTACAAGTTCCTCGAGTGCACTCGAAATAAAAGGTACGATCGATTTATCGGAGCAGTGGCAGCCCAAGGTTTTTCTGGCTTTGCTAAATACACCCAACGATATTTTTGTAGCGTCGCCCGATTTTATTATTGCCGAAACTTTTATAAATCCAGATGGCAGTTTTGAGATCAATACGCAGTCGGTACCCGATGACGAACGTTTTTACCGCCTTTATCTGGTGCAGGGCGATAATGCCTCGGTAGAGTTTAGTTCAACCCAAAACAGAAACTATTTTCATTTGCTGTTATACCGGCAGTCGGAAATTGAGCTGAGTGCCACAACCCGGAATAATTCACTGGAAGTAACAGCCTTAAATGGGAGCGATGATACAAAAGCCATTTTTGATTTTGATGAAAAGTTCCAGGAGCAAAGCAGCGAGTTAAGTGGTCAGTTGCCAAAAGCACAAAGTACCTTCCTGTCGCAGGAGTTGGAAACCTTTATCCATTCGGTAGTTGCTGATGCTGCTAATCCTTATGTTGGGCTTTATGCGCTGTATCACATCGAAGATAAGGAGACCGATTTTTTGCGGAACAGCGATTTCTATTTTAACTTTCAAAAGCGTTTGGAAGACGAACTTCCGGTAACACCATACACCGAAGCGTATTCAGCATTGTTGGATGAATTGATCGGCTTTCGTGAGTTCGTTTGTGAAATGCCGGGTGTGCAACCCAAATGGAAAGACTGGTTAATGCTAATTGAAGCGGTAATTATTCTGACTCTTATAATAGTTTTGATTGGATTGTACCGGCAATTAAAGAAAATGAGAAACCGGGAAAACGATCCGGCCAACAATCAGAAACCGCTTTATGAAGCCTTAACCCTAAAGCAACAGGAAATATTGGGACTTTTAGCCGACGGAAAGACCAATAAAGAAATTGCCCAGGAACTTTTCGTAGAATTGAGTACCGTAAAAACCCATATTAATAATATTTACAGGCAGTTGGGCGTGTCAACGCGTAAAGAAGCTGTCGACTTTCACAACTCTGTTAAAAGGCACGATTAGGGGGTCTAGACCCTATTTCAAACCCAGTCTATACTTCTTTTGTTAAACAGCATAAGGCGTTTTGTTGTTTTCTATCATAAATTTGTGCTATTCGTTAAAACACCATGGGTGTGATGAGCGATCAAAGTACAGAACACAATTTAGAAGGAATATCAAAGTTTATTTATAAAACTACAAAAAGGATGAAACGCATACTGTTTACGGTCTTTTTACTTACAACAGCTTTACTGGGCTTTTCACAAATTGTTGAGCCGGTAAAATGGAATTTTTCTCAAAACAAAATTTCTGACAACGAGTTTGAGTTGGTTTTTACCGCCACAATGGAAGATGGTTGGCACATGTATTCAACCGATTTGCCGGAGGGCGGTCCGATTAAAACCAGCTTTTATTTCGAGAATGTTGAAAATGCTGAATTAGTAGGAGAACCAACTCCGGATAAAGCCGTTACGGAAGAATTCGACAACTCCTTTCAGATGGATTTGCGTTGGTTTGAAGAGGAAGTAACTTTTACGCAGAAAGTAAAAGTATCAGGAACCGGAACTGTTGCAGGTTACGTGGAGTTTATGAGTTGTAACGACGAAACCTGTACGCCACCAATGGAAGCGGAATTTTTGTTTGAGTTAACCGGAGGAGCACAACAAACTGCAGCTGCCGAAACAACGGACGACAGCAGTAACAGAAACTACTGGAGTATTTTCTTCCTGGCATTTTTAGGCGGTTTTGCAGCTTTGTTAACGCCATGTGTTTTCCCGATGATACCAATGACGGTAAGCTTTTTTACCAAACAAAGTAAAACCAAAGCCAAAGGAATCCGCAACGGAATTTGGTATGGAATATCAATCATACTTATTTATGTAATTCTCGGAACAGTGGTAACTGCCGTGTTTGGTGCCGAGAGTTTGAACAGTCTTTCTACCAACCCGTGGTTTAACCTGTTTTTTGCCCTGTTGCTTTTTGTTTTTGCCTTCTCGTTTATGGGAGCTTTCGAAATTGTATTGCCCAGCAGCTGGGTAAATGCAGTGGATAAAAAGGCTGACAAAGGTGGTTTGCTGGGCATTTTCTTTATGGCCTTTGCTTTGGCGCTGGTTTCATTCTCGTGTACCGGTCCGATTGTTGGGGCACTAATTGTTGAAGCTGCCCGAAGTGGTGGTATGGCACCCGTGGTTGGAATGTTGGGTTTCTCGCTGGCACTGGCAATTCCGTTTGCCTTGTTTGCCGCTTTCCCGGGGTGGTTGAACTCGCTGCCAAAATCAGGTGGCTGGTTAAATTCGGTGAAAGTAGTGCTGGGTTTCCTTGAGTTCGCTTTTGCATTCAAATTCCTGTCGATTGCCGATATGGTTCTTGACCTGCACATTCTGGAGCGCGAAGTTTACATCGCCATTTGGATAGCCATTTTCTTAGGATTGGCGCTTTACCTGTGGGGGAAAATCAAACTGCCACACGATTCGCCAACTACACACTTGCCGGTATCACGCTTTGTGTTGGGAACCATGGTATTTGCTTTTGTAATTTATATGATCCCCGGATTGTGGGGGGCACCGGTGAAACTTATCAGTGGTTTCCCGCCGCCGGTTGACTATGCCGAATCGCCACTTGGTGTTGGACGTACGCAGCCTGCCGGGGCAATTGCTACCGGACATTCATCGGGAACGATGGCATCGGGAATGCACATTGGCCCGCACGGAATTCCTTTATTCGACGATTACGAAAAAGCCTTGGCGCATGCCCGCGAAACAGGAAAACCATTGTTAATCGATTTTACTGGAAAAGGTTGTACCAACTGCCGGAAAATGGAGGACAACGTTTGGGTAAAACAGGAAGTGAAGAACCTGTTCCTGGAAGATTATGTGGTGGTTTCGTTGTATGTTGATTTGAAAACAAAACTACCGGAAGAGGAACAATATGTTTCGGAAACAACCGGACGAAAAGTGAGGTCGGTAGGTAATAAATGGACCGATTTCCAGATATCGAGATTTAACAGAAATACACAGCCATACTATGTTGTATTGGACGAAAACGAAAATCAGATAGGAGTGGGATATAGTTATGACCCGGATCCGGATGATTTTATTGAGTGGCTAAACGAAGGATTAACAAAATTCAAAAAATAAAACAGATGAAGAAGCTAATTTTTGCACTGGGATTTATTGCCATTGCAGCCTTTGCTCAGGCGCAAATGATTGTGCCTGTAAAATGGGACGTTGAAATTAAACCCTTAAAAGGTGGTAATCAATATGAGATTGTTGCTACGGCAAAAATCGATATGGGTTTTAAGCTTTACGGGGTAAACATGGAAGATGGCGGCCCGGTAAAAACCTCGTTTAATTTCGAGACACTGGAGAACTGCAAGGATTTTGGGAAAGCCGTTGAGCTTACGCCATCGAATACCATGCACGACAAAATTTTTGATATGGAGGTAACTTATTTTAAAGACAAGGCGGTTCTTTCGCACAAAGTGTGGGTAACTGAAAAGCCTGCTAAAGTTGCCGGTTATATTCAATGGATGAGTTGCAACGACGAAATGTGCACTCCTCCAACCGATGAAGAATTTGAGTTTGTGATCGAGTAAAATCGCTCGCTATTCAGATAGTTGAAAGTAAAAACTGCACTAAAGCCGGGAACTTACGTTGCCGGCTTTTTTTATTTCTAAAAGTCTCTTAAAAACCAATAGCAACATCTGGTTTAAAACCCATTGACTCACCCTGATTGTGCCTTCGACACAATCGTCCCTCTCTTCTTGAAGAGAGGGAATGAGGGAGAGTTAACTGAAAGTTTGCATTACTGTCATCACTGTTGGTGATTTCTGGGAATCATGAATGTTTTTTGTGCCTTGGAGGCAGGGAAAATCTTTTTTCGTTAAGGGCTAAAGCCCGGAGTTTTTGTGGCGGTTGACTAACCCCGGCATTAATGCCGGGGTTAAGTATAATGGCGCTACTTTTGGGCTTTAGCCCTCAAAATTTAAAGAAAAAACCAGCCGGGCAAGCATTAAACTAAAGTTTACGAGCCAAATTCTTCCCGGCGTTTATACAAAAGTTTAAGCGTCAAAATCTTTCCGGCCAGCGTTTAAAAGTAAGTTTAAAGGCTAAAAACTTGCTGCGCAAGGTTTAAACTAAAGTTTAACGCATGAAATCTTTCTGGCTGGCATTTAAACAGACTTTTAAGCCGCGAAAATGGTTTTTGCTTTAAACTTTTAATCAGAGTAGTAATTCAAAAATAGTCCATAATTTACGGGAATTACCTACAGGGAAGCAAGTAAAGTATATTAACAGTATTTCATTTGAATCGTTACAATAAAAGGCGCATAAAACCAAAGTGCTCTGACCAACTTATTGATTGCGCCTTTTATTTATTTCCGTATCTACCCCGGGTTTCACCCACGGTTATTAATATTCAATCCCTTCGGGATAGTGATACGATTTGTAGGTTAAGACGAATTCTTACTACTATTTTAGAATAAGCTTTGTGCCGCCGAAAGCGGCGAATATGAATAACCCGGTGCACAGCACCGGGGATAAACGACCGAAGAGAAATCGTCCGGCGAAGTAAGCTGATCGAAGCCAGGTGGTTCTTCCGGACGAAATTCAAACGGCAACACTCATAAAAAGATGGGGACTATTTATAAAAAAGTCCATGATTCAAAAAACCATGGACTTTCTTTTATCGTTGAAATGACTTATTTATTCTGCCTTTTTTGGTAGAAATACTACATCTACAACATCAGCATCGGAGTAAAATGTTTTAGCAAATTTCTGAATTTGTGCTGTTGTTAATCCATCCAGAATTGCATCGAAGTTTTCTTCAGCATCAGGATTAAATCCATGGTAGTATTTGTTATAAAGCGCATTCATCCAGTAGCCATTATGCTCTTTGGCTTGTGCACGCTCTTTTTTCAGGTTCAGAATAACCTTGTCCAAGTCTTCCTGAGTAGGGCCGTCAGCAACGATCTTTTCTATTTCGCGGAAGATGATCGATTTCAGATGATCAGCTTTTTCAGGATCAGTATCAAAACTGATTTGCAAAGTTTTCCGCTCGTATGGGTATTGATTCGATGATGAACCAACACCAACACCATAAGTTCCGCCTTCTTTTTCACGTACTTCTTCGGTGTAACGCAATTGCAGGATAGCCTTTAAAACGTCCAGTTCAACATTGCTTACGGGTGAATAGCCTAACTCTTTACGGATAAGAATATAAACCGTTCCTTTTTCAGTTTGTAAGGGTACTTCAATTTTCTTTTCGGTGATGCCATCCGGCATTCTAACTTTGTGGTCAACCCACTTTTCTTCGCCCGGAAGATCTTTTAACGACCCAATGTATTTAACGGCCATTTCCTTAGCCACTTCTTCGTCGATGTTTCCAACAATAAAAAAGGTGAAGTCTCCAACGTCTTTAAAACGGTCCTGGTACAGCTCTTCCATTTGTGCAAAAGTGATTTCATCAAACATGGTTGCCGACATCAGTTTTGTGCGCTCGTTATAACCGGTTGCGATTAACGACATCGAATCGCTCATAATCTTCTGCGGATTATTGGCCATGTTTTGCAAATAGGCAACGTAGCGGCTTTTTAACGCTTCGTAAGCTTCTTCATCAAAACGAGGATTATTGAATTGCAGGTAAAGCAACTGCATCATTGTTTCAAAATCCTTTGGCGTACTGCCGCCATTAAATCCTTCGGTAAGATCGCCCAGATTGGTTGCCACAGAGGCGGTTTTCCCGGTTAGTACTTTGCGAAGGGCAATGGCGTCGAAATCGCCAACACCAAACGAGCCGATGAACTGAGGAAGCATAGTGGCAGCCTGAAGATCGTCGGTACCCAGCAATGAGTTTCCTCCCGGGCTGTAAGCACGCAGTGATACTTCATCTTTTTCGTAGTCGGCATGTTTAAACACCACTGTGGCATTATTGCTTAGTTTCCATTCTACGGCGTCAAGGTCTTCCAGTTTTTTTGTTGAAACAACTTCAGCACCCGGTAATTCGCCTTCAACCAACGATGCGGCTTCAGCCGTATCTTCATACGGTTCGATAGTCGAATTTTCAACCTCGGCCAAAATCGCAAAAGCTTCGTCCCGGGTAAGGTGTTTTACGTCGCTGTTTGGCCCCGTGATTACGATTACACGGTTTTTGTCAACGAACATATCGGTGGCCATTTTGTTTACATCGGCCAGCGTGATGGTTTCCATAATTGCCTGACCAAATTGCCAGTCGAATTCGGCGTCGGTAAGCGGTTCGCCTTCCAGGAAGTAGTTTTGAATGCCGCTTACATATTGATCGTTACTTATTTTGTCGCGTTGTTTGTAGGCACTTTCCATCGAGGTAAGCAGGTTTACTTTGGCTCGGTTCAGTTCGCCTTCGGTAAAACCATGACGAACGATACGTTGCGCTTCGGTATAAATCGCTTTCAGGCCTTCATCTTCTTTGTTGGGATTGGCTGTGGCCGAAATAAATGCTGCATCGTAGCCTCTCACAAAACCTCCAACCTGAACACCTCCTGAAATAAAAGGAGGATTTCCTTTTTGAAGCAGCTCCGAAATACGTTCACCGCTCATTTGATTCAGCAGAGTCACAATATAATCTTCGCGCAGGTAACCAATGTTTTTGTCTTCGCGCGGGGTTGCTTTGTGTTTAATATAGATTGAAATGCTTGAATTTGTAGCTTCTTCGTCGGTTGCCAAAACAAACTTTGTTTCGTCGTGCTCCGGAATTTCAAATTGCGGGCGTGGTTGTGGATTTTCAACAGCCGGTATTTTCGAGAACAGCTCTTTAACTTTTGCCTCAACCTGGTCAACGTCGATATCGCCAACAATGGCAATCGCCTGCAAATCGGTACGGTACCAGTCGTGGTAAAAACTGCGTAAAGTTTCGGGCTCGAAATTTTTAATAATGTCGAGGTCGCCAATTATATCGCGCTCGGCCCATTTCGAACCTTCAAAAACCACCGGAAACCACTGGCTGCGCATTCTAAAACTTGCATTACGTCGTGTTCTCCACTCTTCGGAAATAACACCGCGTTCCAAATCAATTTCTTCTTCGGTTAGCAACAGGTAATTCGACCAGTCGTTAAGTACCAAAAGGCACGAATCAATAAGTCCTTCGCGGGTAGCAGGTACATCGCTCAGGTTGTATACCGTTTCGTTAAAAGCGGTGTATGCGTTGATATTTCGACCAAAAGCCACACCGTTTTTTTCCAGGTAATCCAGAAAACCTTTTCCCGGATAATGCTCGGTGCCGTTAAAGGCCATATGTTCGAGAAAGTGCGCCAGGCCGTTTTGATTATCGTTTTCGAGCAGGGCACCAACATTTTGTATCATGTAAAAACTTACCCGTTCTTTTGGCTCTTCGTTATGACGGATAAAATAAGTCATCCCGTTTTCCAGTTTTCCTGTTTTAATGGCGGGATCAACCGGAACTGCTTGTTTCAGCATGTCTTGTGCCGACACAAAAACCGGGGCAACGAATAAAAATGCCAGCATCGATAAAACAAATTTTTTCATATTTTCTTATTTGTAGTTCGCTATTGAACTGTGTTTGATTTTAAGTATTACTCTGTGAGTATAGTATTAACAAGTGAAATTACAGAAAGGATGAAAATAGTAATTAATTTTTTGTTTTTGTAATTTTAGAGGATATAACCGGCGACGCCGATGAATGGAACGAACGCCGAATTTAAACAAGAGCGAAATGGGAAACGAGAAACTTATATTTTGGAACGTTGACACGCAGGTGGATTTTGTGGAACCTGAAGGTAAATTATATGTAGAAGGGGCCGAAAAGATAAAACCGCTGTGGCAAAAAATCACTGCTTTTGCAAAGCAGAAAAATATACGGGTGGTAAATACGGCCGATTATCATTATCCTGAATCGGATGAACTTTCTGATGATCCGGACTTTGTAAATACCTTCCCTCAGCATTGTATGGCCAACACTCCGGGAGCGGAATACGTTAACGAAACGCAACCTGAAAATGCAGTAGAGTTTGACTGGGATAAAGACGATGATACCTTCGATGCAGTTGAATCAGCACGAAATATAGTCATCCGAAAAGATGCTTTTGATGTGTTTGTCGGAAATCCTTATACCGATAATATTCTTCAAATTCTGTCACCTGAAACTGTTGTGGTTTATGGTGTAACCACCAATGTTTGTGTAAACGATGCAGTTGTTGGCCTGTCGAAAAGGGTAAAGCGTGTTATCGTTTTACAGGACGCGATAAAGGAACTACCCAACATTCCTTTGCCTTTTGAGGAGTGGGAAAAACTGGGCGTTGAAATGATGGCCTTTGAAAATTTGGAAAGTGTGATTTAAAACGAACGCAGATAACGCGGTTTTAGCTGATGGCACTGATGTTTTCGATCTGCGAAAATCTGCGATATCTGCGTGCAAAATTAGATCGTGAGCTTTTAAGCGCTAAGCGGTTCAAAACCCATAGCAAGAAGTGTTTTTCGAAATGGCATAAAAAAAGAGCCGCTTTTTGAAAAAACGGCTCTTTAACAGTCAATTAAAACTGCGTACAATATTTTTATTTCTTACAGTCTTTACAAGCGTGGTAAATACCGTCGAACATTTCTTTTACATCAGAAGCGGCTACTGCCGAGAAGGCAACACGTAATACGTTACCAAGGGCAATTAATCCGATTCCGTATTTTTTTATCAGCAACTGGCGAACTTCATCTCCAACCAAACCTTGTGTCAACTGAACACACATAAAGTAGCCCGAGTTGTATGGAATAGCTTCAAAACATTCTTTGTATTTTTCATCGCTTAAAGCTTCTTTTACCGCATCGTAACGTTTTTGCATAATGTGGTATTTCGCTTCTTTTTGCTGTGCATATTCTTCACTTTCGAAAGCTGAAAGCAGCAACGATTGTGAAATATTGGCTGCATTCGAAATGTTTCCACGGATAGCACCGGCAGTTTTGGCTTCCAATGCGCTGTATAATTCAGCATCTCCACCTTTAATTCCGTAAGTGATAAATCCAACACGGAATCCCCAAACATAGTCTTCTTTTGTAGCGCCATCAACTTTTACAGCCAACACATTTTCGTGTAACTGGCTTAATGGCGAGAAAATACTTTCGGTAGCAATTCCTTCCTCGTAAACCAATCCGAAGTATGCATCGTCGGTAATGGTAACGATTTTGTTGCCGGCCTCAGCAGCTTTTTTTATGATGTCCACAATGGCATCCTGCTCTTCAACAGTTGGTGTATAACCTGATGGGTTATTCGGAAAATTCAGAATAACGATTTTTTTACCGATTCCGCCTTCGTTCAATTTGGCCTCAAACGATTCAAGGTCAAAACCTCCATCTTTAAAAAGGTTGAATTTGCCCAACGAACAACCGTAAGCATTGGTAAGTGTCAGGTTGTAGTTTCCCCAGAAAAGATCGGGAACAATAATTTCATCCTGAGCATCGGCAAACATATAACCTGCCATGCTGATACCATGCGTAAGTGCATTGGTAACTACCGGCAAACTCAGTTCAACGCCGGCTAGTGACGGGTTTTTCTCGTAGATCATGCTCTTCCATTTTGCCCTGATATCAGGACGACCAAAACTTGGGGCATAAGGAAATACCAGCGATGGATCCATATTGATCTTTGAAGCCACAGCTTCCAGTCGCATAGGTGTTCCGTCATCCTCAATTGCGGCTCCAATGGTTGCATTAATCTTTGTTCCTTTAGCTTCAGCGGTTTGTCCCAGAATTCCTTTTTTAGGGAAGAAAATATTCTTGCCTCTTTCAGAAAGCAGTTCAAAAACGGGTGTGCTTTTTGCTTGAATTACGCTGTTAAGTTCAGCAGCCTGTGGATTCATAATCAATAATATTTGTCTGTTATAATTTTGGTGCAAGATAGGAAAACCCTTAATGAAAAGCGAAGTTTTTTTAACAAGTCAAATTCATTTTTGATAAATAGCTAACATATTGAAAGTACAGGCTTGAGGAATGTTTGGGATATGCCGAAAAAAGTAGCTTCAATCTATACCGAACGTACGGCTCCAACTACAATAAAAAAGCCAAGTAAAGCCACCAAACCGGCCAGTACCGTGAATAAACGATATTGTTTTTTATTTAGCCAGTCGAGTACCAAAGCTACCAGTGCCAATACTGCCGAACCAATAAAACTGAGGTATGCCGGCAAAAGCTGTGCTTCAATGGGCGCTTCATTAATAATTTCGTCGTTTAATTCTTCGTGCATTATCTCTTCGGGAGTTAAAAACTGTCCGGGTGCAAGGTAGTCGCCCAGAAAAACATATACCGAAAACAAGCCCAAAGCAATAAACGCTGCAAGGCCAACTAAACGGAACGCTTTTTTGTTTTCAACCCAGCCGTAAATTATGCCAAACAAGGCGGCGAAAACGATCCACTGAGGAAAGGTGTAAAGAAATACTTCTGTCATTGATTATTAAATTACCGGAAACAAAGGTTAAAATTTTTCTTAAATGTAAAAAGCGTTTCGTGCTTACAAGTTGTAAAACCTTATTTTCGCCTGAAATAATTGAAAAACAATGCAAAAATTAGAAATAGATCCGAAAGCCAAAGGTTTAATATTTGATTTAGACGGCACACTGGCCGATACTATGCCTGTACATTTTGTTGCTTACCAGAAGATCCTTAAAAAGTATGGTATTGATTATTCAGCAAAAATGTTTTTGGCACTGGCAGGTGTTCCGGTGGTGGAAACCATTGTTAAAATTAACGAGGTTTATGGTTCTTCGCTCGATCCTGAGGAAGTGGGGAATGAAAAGGAGGCAGAATACGAACGTATGATGGACAAAATTAAACCAATTGATCCGGTGATCGATCTGGTAAAACAATACCACAGAAAGTTACCAATTGCTGTTGGAACCGGCGGTTATACCCGTCTCTCCTGGAAAACGATTGAGATTATTGGCTTAAAAGATTATATCGAAATACTGGTTTCTGCCAACGATGTGCAAAACCCAAAACCGCACCCTGAGACTTTTTTACGATGCGCCGAACAGATGGGCGTAAAACCCGAAAACTGCCAGGTTTTTGAGGACGGTGAGCCGGGAATGAAAGCCGCGCGTGCCGCCGGAATGATGGCCACACTGGTAACCGATTATTATGATGTTTTTAAAGCATAACATCTAGGGATTGATCTGAAGTAATTAACCTTCAGTCAGATTAATTGTGTTCAAAAAATCGGGAGATAGAATATGCAGGTCGTTTATTTACGACTAAATTTGGAGGGAATAATACTTAAAAAGTCGAATGGATTTTAACGTAGTATCAGATTATAAACCTACCGGAGATCAGCCCGAGGCGATAAAACAACTTGTTGAAGGAATAGAGAACGGAGAGCGTTTTCAAACCCTGCTTGGGGTAACCGGCTCGGGAAAGACCTTTACAATGGCCAATGTTATAAATGAGGTGCAGCGCCCTACTTTGTTGCTGAGCCATAATAAAACGCTGGCGGCCCAGTTATACAGCGAAATGAAACAGTTTTTCCCCAATAATGCTGTGGAGTATTTTGTTTCGTACTACGACTATTACCAGCCCGAAGCCTATTTGCCAACCACTGATACTTATATTGAAAAAGACCTTTCGATTAATGAGGATATTGAAAAACTTAGATTAAGTGCAACCTCAGCTTTGCTATCGGGGCGGCGCGATGTAGTGGTGGTTTCATCGGTTTCGTGTTTATACGGAATTGGAAACCCTGAGGATTTTCATGCCAACGTAACAAAGGTGAAAGTTGGCGACGAAGTTTCGCGAAATGCCTTGTTGTACAATTTTGTTGAAGCGTTGTATAGCCGAAGCGAAGTGGAATTTAAACGGGGAAATTTCAGGGTTAAAGGCGATACCGTTGATATTTTTCCCGCTTATGCAGATATGGCTTACCGCATAACTTTTTGGGGCGATGAGATTGAAGAACTGGAAAGTTTTGATCCAGAAGACGGACTTACAATCGAAACGCTGGATGAGATTGTAATTTACCCGGCCAATATTTTTGTTACCACAAAAGACCGTATGAAATCGGCCATTCATCAAATTCAGGATGATTTGGTAAAGCAGGTAGCGTTTTTTAAAGAAATTGGAAAGCCACTGGAAGCAAAACGTATTTTAGAGCGTACCGAATACGACATGGAAATGATGCGTGAATTAGGGTATTGCCCGGGAGTAGAAAACTATTCACGTTATTTCGACGGGCGAGCACCAGGAACCAGACCTTTCTGTTTGATGGATTATTTCCCCAATGATTTTCTGGTGGTAATTGACGAAAGCCACGTTACCATTCCGCAAATACGTGCTATGTATGGCGGCGATAATTCAAGAAAAACAAATCTTGTGGAATACGGATTTCGTTTGCCTGCTGCCATTGATAACCGCCCGCTGAAATTTGAAGAATTTGAGCAGCTGGTCAATCAGGTGGTGTATGTAAGTGCTACGCCTGCCGACTATGAGCTGGCCAAATGCGAAGGTGTTGTGGTTGAGCAGATCATTCGCCCTACCGGTCTATTGGATCCGATAATCGATGTGCGGCCAAGCACCAATCAGATTGATGATTTGCTGCACGAAATTCATCTTCGGATTGATAAAAACGAGCGGGTCTTGGTTACCACCCTCACCAAAAGGATGGCCGAAGAACTATCGAAATACCTGGTGAATATGGGCGTAAAAACCCGATACATTCACTCCGATGTGGATACCATGGAACGCATTGAAATAATGGAGCAATTGCGGAAAGGAGAGTTTGATGTGCTGGTGGGGATTAACCTTTTGCGCGAAGGTTTGGATTTGCCGGAAGTGTCGTTGGTTGCAATTTTGGATGCCGACAAAGAAGGATTTTTACGCTCTGAAAGATCGCTGACACAGACCGCAGGACGTGCAGCGCGTAACCTGAACGGCATGGTAATTATGTATGCAGACAAGATTACTGCTTCCATGCAAAAGACCATCGACTCGACCAATTACCGCCGCGAAAAACAGTTGAAGTACAACGAAGAAAACAATATTGTTCCAAAAGCAATTGTAAAACCAACCCGCGAAATTATTGGTTACCAATACCGGAGCGACAAAACTCAGGAATACGAAGGCGGAATGGGACAGCCTGATATTGCTGCCGACCCTGTTGTTCAGTATATGAGTGTTGAAGGGCTGGAAAAAGCGGTTGAGAAAACGAAAAAGCAAATGCAGGCATCAGCAAAGGATCTTGATTTTATTGAAGCAGCCCGTTTGCGCGACGAGATGTTTGCATTGCAGGCCTTGATTCAGGAACGTAAGCAGGGAAAGAAGAAATAGACAGGGTTAAGCTAATTTAACGCGACGAAAAAGTGATCCGGGGCCGCATAAATAGTCTGTTCTTTAAAAAAGTGTATTTTTGCCGCAAAATTGTGATAAATGGAGTTTTCATTTTCAAAATTGATAAGTGACGTTAAGCTGATCCTTGTAAATCCGAATGGGTTTTGGGTGGAGCAAAAAGAAACGGCCGACAGTAAACAACTTTGGCTGACTTACCTGTTGCCAATAGCATTGGCAGGGGCAGTTTCTGTTTTTATTGGCGAGTTTTTTAAACGCACCGACTTTTTTATTCAGTTCCCCTTGTTAAAGGCAGCGCGCGAAATTTTACTTTTTGTTTTGCAATACTTTATCAGTGTGTTTTTTACCAAAGAGCTGATGAAGACTTTCGGAGGAGAAAAGAATGTTGATCTGGCACGTAAACTGGTTGTCTATTCCATGACACCGATGCTTTTGGTTTCGGTAATTACCGGTCTGTTCCCGTTTTTATACGTGGTTGATATTTTTGGAATTTACAGCTTTTACCTGTTTTGGATTGGAGCAAAAGAGTTGCTAACTTTCCCTGAAAATAAGGAACAGAGCTACATAATAATCACAATTGTGGTTAACTTCTTTATATTTAGTTTTTTAAGTGTTTTCTTGTCGAAAGTGCTACTGATTTTTTAATTTAATCACCGGAAATATGTCACATAAGCCACAACAAAATATTAGCATAAAGAACCGTAAAGCCTCGTTTAATTATGAGCTTATCGAGCGTTTTGTGGCCGGACTTAAGTTGGTTGGAACCGAGATTAAATCTATTCGCAACGGGAAAGTTAATCTCACCGATGCCTACTGTACGCTTATCCGGGGCGAAATGTATGTGATTAATCTGCATATTGCCGAATACGAGCTGGGTACCATCAATAATCACATTGCCAAGCGCGACAGGAAATTGTTACTCAATAAAAAGGAAATTGAAAAGCTCGATAAAAAGGTAAAAGAATCGGGACTTACCATTGTTCCTACAAAACTGTTTGTTAACGACCGTGGCCTGGCAAAACTCGAAATTGCACTGGCTCGTGGTAAAAAAACATACGATAAGCGCGAAACATTAAAAAGCAAAGATGCCAAACGCGATATCGACCGTGCTATGAAGTTTTAGCAGGCTCAAGGCAAAAGTGTAAAGTTGAGCGTAGCAAAATCCCGGCCGTAGCGTCGGGAGCTAAAGTTGAGAAGAGCAGTTACAAGTTACAGGTATTCAGCTGCGAGCGACTAGCTACTAGTATCATCCAGTATCCAGCATCCAAACAATTTATCAGTTTGTCAATCTTTTATTCAGAGAAGTAAACGACAGAGATTCACGGAGAAGTTAGGGAGTTGCACCGAAAATCGAGAATCCAGGATCAAGTATTCAGCTGCGAGCCACTAGCCACTAGCTACGAGTGTGTGAAATCAAGTATCGTTGACTATCCAATATCCAGCATCACTCCTTCAATCCCTCAGTTCCTCAATCCTTCAGCCTTTCAATCCTAAACGCTCTCCAAATTCTCAAATGGAATAATCATATCGCCTTTGTATTTTAACAGCAGGTTGGCAACGGCCATGGTGTCTTTTTCGCAGTATTTTACAATGCGGTCAATATCTTTTTCTTCCCAGTAAACTTTAGCAACCTGACTGCCGTCGATGTCGTCTTTTGGTGTTGGAATATTAAAAAGCTCGCACAACAGCGATAAAGAAGTGTAATGTTTGTAATCGCCAAATTTCCAGAGTTGCAGGGTGTCGATCAAAATATCTTTTACTTCCCAGGGTTTGGCGCCGGCAATATCCAGTACTTTCGGAAGCGTTAAATTATTTACCAAAGCTCTTCTTGAAATGTATGGGAAATCAAATTCCTGACCGTTGTGCGCACAAAGTCGGCGTTTACCTGCACGTGCAAAACTATCAAGCGCATTAAAGAAATTCTGGATCAGCTTTTTCTCGTCCTCATCATAAAACGATTTCACACGAAAATAAGGTTCCCCTTTTTTCTGAACAACGTAACCGGCCGAAATGCAGGCGATTTTACCAAACTCGGCATAAATTCCGGCACGCTCGTATAACTCGTGCGGTAACTTGCCATCGTTAATCTGGAACTGCATTTTGCGCTCCCAAAGTTGTTGCCATTTTTCGTTTAGCACGGTATATTCCGGTGCCAGCGGTACTGTCTCGATGTCGAGAAAAAGAATTTCTTCGATGTTTAAGTTTTTAAGCATCAGTTTTTGTTTAAAGTTTGCAGTATGTGGTTGGTTAAAATCTCGATGGCAATTTTGTTCTTGCCACCCTGTGGTACAATAATATCGGCATAACGTTTTGTTGGTTCTATAAACTGAATATGACTTGGGCGAACCGTTTTTTTGTAGCGTTTAAGCACCTGTTCCACGTCTCTGCCGCGCTCTTGTATATCGCGTTGTATTACGCGTGCCAGCCGAACATCCGAGTCGCAATCAACATATACTTTTATATCCATTAAGTCGCGCAACTCAGCATTTGTAAGACACAAAATTCCTTCAATTATCAACACTTGCTTGGGCTCAACAATATTTGTTTCTTCTTGTCGGGTGCAGCTGATAAACGAATATACGGGCTCTTCAATCGGTAACCCTTGTTTTAGCTTTTTTACATGATCGATCATTAAATCGAACTCAATCGAATCGGGGTGGTCGAAGTTTTTCTGCCGGCGTTCTTCCAGCGAAAGATCGCTGTTGTCGTAGTAATACGAGTCGTGCGAAAGTATAGCTACTTCGTTATCGCAGAACTTCTCGCTAATTTTTTTTACAACCGTGGTTTTACCCGATCCGGTGCCGCCTGCAATGCCAATTACCAGCATACTGTCCAATTTAATTGTTAAATGATAATTGAAGATTAAAATTAAACGCTAAGAAAACACTATTTTCGCAGCCATAAAAGTACAAGTTACAAAAAATAGACAGCAATGATTAATCACGTCGTTCTTTTTAAATTGAAGGATTATCCGGCCGAAGAAAAAACGGAAGTAATTGCCGAACTAAAAGCAATGCTATTGGGTTTAAAAGATAAAATTGCCGAATTAAAGCATATTGAAGTTGGCGAAAATTACGAGTTAGACTCGAAAAGTTACGATTTGGCCTTGATTTCGCATTTCGAAAGTGTTGAAGATCTGGATGTATATCGTGTGCATCCCGAGCATTTAAAAGTGGTAAAACGTGTTGGCGAAACCACAGAGGCACGTGCTGCTGTTGACTTCAACTTTTAATTTATTATAGTATTTCACTAGTGTCCCATTAAAATTGGGACGTTAATAATTAAACAAATTTGGCTCATTAAGCCTAAAACGTTCTTTGTCATTTTGAAATTTAGTTCTCTCAAAGAGGTCTCGAAGATGAGTTTTATCGGTCAATGATATACTC
>NZ_JBFHGM010000032.1:0-29567 GCF_041583095.1 Draconibacterium sp. | reverse complement strand
TGCCTCGGGGCTGTAATTCAGGTGGCAGGCCAGGCAACCTCCGCCACGGCTGCTTTCGTTAACCGGGCCATATTCTGTTTTTGGATTTCCAAGATGGCAGCGAACACATAAATTACGCAAATGCTCGTCGGCAGCCGAATTCCCGAGATGATGTACATTGGCCAGCTCATCGGGATTATCCTGTTCGTTGAAGACAAAACGATCAACACTGATCATTCCGCTCAGAGTGGCCATTAAACCGGTGGGTACGCGCTCAACAATTTGCGGGTGGCACTGTGTAGTTCCGCACGATTGTGGGGCGGTTGCCAGGTTTCCCGGAATAAGGATCATATTGTCATGCGACTGATTCTTACCGGTTGCAAACGGATTGCCGCCATGACAGGAAACACACCCAATGGCCTCAGGCGAATGCGAATCGGTAAGGCCATGCGTTTCCGAGTGGCAGGCCAGGCAGCTTTCTTTTCGTCCCTGAATAATAGGGGAGGCGATTGCTGTTTCCAATGCAAATTCAGGAGTTAGTTTTACAATTGGCGATTTAAAATTATTCAGCACTTCGTAACGGTAATTCTCCTGCCACGGATTTTTCCATTGCCAACGGTCACCTCTGAAAAACAAACCGATTATCGTTAAAACCAGGTAGAAAGCGGTAAAAACCAATAAACTTCGTTTGCTGAGAAACATGGTTTTTCCCTGCGCTGAATTAACCAGGTAAAGTAAAACGAGCAAAACCAGAAAAAGCAGTAATGACCAGGCCGGGTGGCTCAGCCAGTGCAATATTTCCTGGAAACCGACAAAGTACCACGGGCCTTTTACTGCCGGATTCAGATTGTCGTGTAACGGTGCGCTGAAAAGATAGCTAAATGCCAAAACGCCAATTGCCGAAACAACAAAATCAAGAACAGGTGGCCAGTATTTTCTTCGGCTGTGCTCAATCATTATTACGGCAATAAAAACGGTAAATGTGGTTATGTGGTGCACGTAAATTAACTGGTAACTATCTGGGTGCCCCAGCAATGAAAATGCCAGCGACTGGCCAATTAACGGAACGCGCTCTGCAAGTGTTTGTAATATTTGCCGGGCCTGCTCGCTGTCGGAATCGCCTTTTAGCAGAAAGCCGGTGATCATGGCCAGGAATATGATTAATACACCAATACTCAGCCGGAATGCCATTCCTTTTTTTAGGTCGATTTTTTCTTTGTAATGAAAATGATCGTAAAGATGAATAAGGCAGAAAACAAGGAAGAACTGCGAGCTCCAGTAATGGTAGTTACGGATAAGCGCAGCCCACGGATTGGCGACGATCATTGTGCTTACACTCAGGTAAGGCGATTCAACATTAAAAGGAACGGCAAGCAAAATGCCGGATAAAATAACCAGCCAGAACAGGGCCACGGCCACTGTTCCAAATGTTGTTTTATCATTCTTCTTTGCCATTTTATCCTTTAATTGTTATTGATTTTCCGTCGTCAGAAACCGATGAGTCGAGTATCTTAAGATTTTTGTATGCCGGTCCTTTTATAACCTGTCCTTGCAGATCGTATTCCGAACCATGACAGGGACAAACCAGTTTGCCGCTTTCCATTTTGTCAATTTTACATCCCAGGTGGCTGCAATGCGATGAAAAAACCTTTGTGTGATGATCTGAATTTACAATAATGTATTTGTCGAAAAACTGCACTTCCTTGCTCATGTTCAGAGGAACCGACACTTCTTCAGCACCGGAAGTTGCAATATGTTGGAGCGTTAATTTATTCCAGACGAATGCAAAAAACGAAACAAATCCTACCGCCGCAACTTTCAAAAAAACTCTTCGGTTTTTGGTTTTCATTCCCATTTTCTTTGAGACAAATGTAATAAATTGAGAAAACTAGGAAATTGGAAATTTTTCTGTTTAATAAATGTTAAGAAAGTGACCTAAATCACATTATGCTATTAAGTCAAATTTTATGACTAAACAGATCAAATAAACTCTGTTTCGAAAGAATGGGCGATATGTTAAAAAACCTGTTTCCCGATAAGGTCGCACTGTTATTTATGGCTATTTTTATCTCCTCTTAATGATTAGGGTAAGTGTTTGTAAATAAGTGCTATGGAATTGGTAGGATGAGATGTTCCTTCAAAGATATCGTGCTTATTTTTAATGGTTTCAAATTAAGTATGTTAATAACCATTGTACAAAATGATTTCTATATTTGCGCCCATATCTAAAAATATAGATAGGTATATATGAATAACTGTAAAAAGATGCTAAACTCTTATTCTTTGGCGCTTTTTAGAAACAGTTTTGGAAGAATGAGAAACGTGTTCAGCATTAAAGAAATAGAAAGATAAATAACCATGTGAGAAAGCATTTTTCATGCTGAGTTTGAAGAAAGCGTGTTACATGAGTTACCAATAAAATAAACTATTTAGACGAATGAAGACAAGACGGGATTTTATCAAAATTTCAACTGCCGGTGCCGGAGCTGCTGCCATAAGTTTTAAGGCTTTGGGATCAAAAGGTTTCGGGCTCTTCGAATCGAAGACCGAAGGTCCGGTAAGTGATGAGGATCTTACTCCGTATCCAACTTATTGCGAAGTATGTTTTTGGAAATGTGCTGCGTGGGCTTATGTCGATAAAAACGGAACTATACGAAAAGTTGTTGGTAATAAGAACGACCCGCATTGTAACGGTCGTTTGTGTCCGCGAGGAACAGGCGGCGTTGGTATGGTTTACGACGAAGATCGTTTAAAAACACCGCTGATAAGAGATACGCGCAAGGATGGTACTCAATATTTCAGAGAAGCAACATGGGATGAGGCACTGAACAAAGTTGCCGATAAGATGAAGGAAGTAAAAGAAAAGTACGGTCCTGAAGCTTTTGGTTTGTTCAATCACGGAACTCCCGGAGGTCATTTTCACCATTTGCTACGTGCTTATGGTTCGGAAAGTAATGCCGAGCCTGCGTTTGCCAATTGTCGTGGCCCGCGTTCGTCGGCTTATTTTTCAACATTTGGGGCCTATGTTGGCTCGCCCGAATGTACCGATATCAGAGATACCAAATGTTTGGTGTTAATTGGTTCACATCTGGGCGAGAACATGCACAACTCGCAGGTGCAGGAAATGTCGGATGCCATTGACAACGGTGCAACTATCATCACAGTTGATCCGCGTTTTTCAACGGCAGCAGCGCATTCAAATCACTGGTTGCCCATTAAACCGTCAACCGATATTGCTTTGTTAATGGCATGGATTCACGTGTTGATTTACGAAGGTTTATACGATAAAGATTACGTTGAGCAATATACATTTGGTCTTGACTATTTAAAAGACCATGTAAAAAATATGACTCCGGAGTGGGCGTATGGCATCACTACCATCGAGCCGGAAGAAATCAGAAGAACAGCACGCGCGATGGCTGATGCAGCGCCTGCGGTAATTATTCACCCGGGACGCCACGTGGTTTGGTACGGCGACGATACACAACGCGGACGTGCTATGGCAATTCTTACTGCCTTGTTGGGATCATGGGGAAAACGCGGAGGATTATATTTTCCTGAGGGCGTTTCTGTTCCTGCTTACCCACACCCACATTTTCCTGAACCAAAATGGACGTGGAAAGACTGGAATGCCGGTCGTTACCCGCTGGCAACAATGGGAATTACCACCGAGGCTTTAAAAGCATCAATTCCAAGATACAATTATAAACACCAGCTAAAAGCATGGTTGGTGGCCGGAACAAACCTGCCACTGTCGATGCCGGATAAACCCTTGTTTAAAGAAGCTGCTGATTCAGTTGAGTTTATTGCGGTAATGGATACCATGCCTATGGACATTACGGGTTATGCCGATGTGATTTTCCCGGAAGCAACTTACCTGGAACGTTACGATGTAATACGTTCGGCCGCTAACCGCGAGCCAAACATTGCATTGCGTATGCCGGCTATCGAACCAAAATACGATTCGAAACCGGGTTGGTGGATTGCCAAACAAATTGGCGAACGTTTGGGCTTGCACGACTACTTTAACTACGATGATTATTCGGAAGTAATCGACTGGCAGTTAAAACAGCTGGGAACTTCGCTGGAAGAAATGAAGAAAATCGGTGTAAAAAAATTCCCGCGTAAAAGTGGTCCGCTTTATTTGGGTGATGGCGAAGATTATGATTTCAATACCACCACCGGAAAAATTGAACTGTATTCAGTTGATTTTGCCGACCACGGTTTTGATCCGATTCCTAACTATACAAAACATCCGGAGCCACCGCAGAATTTCTACCGTTTGATTTATGGTCGTGCGCCAATGCACACTTTTAGCCGCACATCGAACAACCCGCATTTATCAGATCTGATGAGCGAAAACAGCGTTTGGGTAAATCCAAAAGTTGCCGACTTGTGGGGACTGAAAAACGGACAGGAAGTGTGGTTGAAAAACCAGGACGATGCGATCACTTCGTTCCCTGTAAAAGTGCGGGTAACCGAACGAATTCGATGGGACTCGGTGTATATGGTTCACGGATTTGGACATAAAAACAAAAAACTCTCGAGGGCTTTTGGAAAAGGAGCCGCCGATACCGAAATGATTACCAACGTTGCCGTTGACCCGATTATGGGCGGTACCGGAATGAGAGGTAACTTTATAACATTTTTAACAGAAGATCCTGCACTGGAAGAAAAGGAGGTTAAAGCATGAGATATGCAATGGCGATCGACACAAAAAAATGTGTTGGGTGTGGCGACTGTGTAGTGGCCTGTCAAACTGAGAATAATGTACCGCATGGTTACTGTCGCGACTGGATTGTTGAACGCGTTGACGGAACTTACCCAAGTTTAAGTCTTGAATTTCGTTCGGAGCGTTGTAATCACTGCGATAATTCTCCGTGTGTGCGGTGTTGTCCAACCGGGGCAAGTCATATTGAAGAAGGGGGAATTGTTTCCGTTACTCCCCATAAATGTATTGGTTGTGGCGCCTGTATTCAGTCGTGCCCGTACGATGCACGTTACTCGCATCCCGATGGTTATGTTGATAAATGTACCTTCTGTTTGCACCGCGTTCAGAAAGGACAAAAAACGGCTTGTGTTGATGTGTGTCCTACCAAGTGTTTGCATTTTGGCGATTTGGACGATCCGAACAGCGATGTTTCGCTGGCTATTAAAGACCGTTCATGGAAAGTACTGGCACCTGAAGCCGGAACAAAACCACAATTGTATTTTCTAACCTAACACTTAAACCTGATAGAAGATGAAACGAGTAAGTGAAGAGTTTATCACATCGAATAGACATTATAAACGAGTTCCATCGAATACCTTTGAAAATTAACAATCTTAATGAGATGAAAGAAGAATTATTTGTAAGCGGACGAAATATTCCGAACATCGATCCATACCTCAATATATGGCACTGGCAAATTCCACTCTATTTGTTTTTAGGTGGTTTGGCTGCCGGTATATTGTTTTTTGCCGGATATTTTGTTGTCAGGGGTAAAGAAAAAGAAATGAAGACAACAGTTAAAATTGCTCCGATCATTGCACCAATTGCACTGGTACTGGGCTTGTTTGCGCTGTTTCTGGATTTGAAACATAAACTTTTCTTTTGGCAATTGTATACAACCATCCGATTGGAATCGCCAATGGGTTGGGGAGCCTGGACATTGATGATCATTACTCCGATATCGTTTATCTGGGTGGCCAGTTACATGAAAGAACTGATACCGGGCTGGCACTGGAAATTTGATTTTCTCGAGAAGTTCGAAGCTTTTGTAATAAAACACAGAGTTAGCCTGGCTTGGATTATGATGATTTATGCAATCATCCTGGGTGTTTATACCGGTATATTGCTTTCAGCATTTAATGCGCGTCCGTTGTGGAACACATCCATACTTGGGCCACTGTTCCTGGTTTCGGGATTCTCTACGGGGCTTGCCGCCATTATCTGGATGAGTAAAGATGCCAATGAAAGAAAAATATTAAGCAGGATCGATCTTGTTTTTATTTTCATCGAAATCTTCCTTATCGTCCACCTTTTTATGGGATTTTTAGCCGGTTCGGAAACAGCTATCGAAGCTGCAAACTTGTTCCTTGGCGGAGAATTTACTGTCAGTTTCTGGGTGTTTGTAGTGGTTATCGGATTAATCTTTCCGGCCTTGTTCGAAACACTCGAAATTTGGGGAATGCACGTGCCGAAATGGTTACCTCCGGTAATGATATTGTTTGGTGGTTTTATGTTCCGTTTTATTATGGTTGAAGCCGGACAGATAACACGTTACCTCTATTGATAATTTTATAAGTATAGAAAATGAATTTAGAAAAAGATACAATACAACAACCGAAATACATCAATCCTTATCTGGGTGGTGTTTTACTCGGGTTAGTGGTTCTGGCAACCGTTTTTATTACCGGTCGAGGGTTGGGTGCCAGCGGAGCAGTTAAAAGTGCAGTTGTAACAACATCAAATACTATTGCGCCAAAAGCTACTGAGGCAAACCATTATATGAGCCAGTTTATTAGCGACGATCATTCACCAATGTATACCTGGCTGGTATTCGAATCATTGGGGCTTTTACTGGGTGGTGTTCTTTCGGGAATTGTTTTCGGAAGGATCAAGAAATTCAGAATTGACAAAGGACCTCGTATTTCTAACAGAAAACGACTCATTTTGGCCCTTATCGGCGGAGCTCTTTTTGGTTTGGGTAGTCAGTTTGGTCGTGGATGTACCAGTGGAGCCGCATTAAGTGGTACGGCTACTTTTGCCTTGGGGGGCGTAATTGTAATGTTTGCCATTTTTGGTACCGGGTACGCAGTGGCTTACTTTTTCAGAAAATATTGGATCTGATAAGAAAGTTCGCAGTCGCAGTTGGCAGTATGCAAATAAGAAATCGCTGAAAACTGAGACAGAGAACTGAGTATCAAAAAAAGATGAATTATCATTCAAACAATAGAACATTAAAAAAATAAGATATGGGACCTTTAATTCCTAATGGTGTAATTGGCGGCGGATGGGATTTTGTTATCGCAATTTTGCTGGGAGTCGCTTTTGGATTTGTTCTCGAAGCATCAGGCTTTTCTTCATCAAGAAACCTGGCCGGTGTATTTTACGGCTATAACTTTGTTGTGCTTCGCGTATTTTTTACTGCCTTAATCGTAGCAATGGTTGGTCTGCTATATTTCGATTATGTAGGTTGGCTGAATCTCTCGCAAATATTTATTCTTCCCACGTTTTTAACCCCAATGATAGTTGGTGGTGTAATAATGGGAGTTGGTTTTGTGCTGGGGGGCTTTTGCCCGGGAACCAGCTTTACCGGAATTGCCATTGGTAAACTTGATGCATTGTTTTTTACAATAGGACTTTATCTGGGAATCTTCGGATTTTCACTGGCATATCCTCTTTTCGAAGACTTCTTTACCAGCGGAGACATGGGAAATGTAACGCTTATGGAAATCACCGGACTTCCGGCTCCGTACTTTGCCGTGGCATTTACAGTGGTAGCACTTGCTGCCTTTTGGGGAACAATGTTTGTCGAGAAGCGCGTGCGTAAAAACATGAAGCAATATAAATTCTAAACGACTGAAAGAGATGAAACGACCATGAGAAAAACTTTCACACAAACGCGAATGACTATAATCATGGGAGTTCCATCTGTTACCTAAAAGAATAAATAAATTTAAACAGATGAATAGAAACTATATTTTACTAACCGTACTTATGCTTGTTTTGGCGGTAGGCACCTTGTTTTTAACCACTGATGACGAGCCAAAACAAATTGCTCCTGAGGAGTTGTTGCAGCAAATTATTCAGCCTACACGATATGTAACAACCGACCAGGTAGCCAAGATGATCATTCAGGGCGACCCGTCGTTGTTAATGGTTGACGTACGTTCGGCAGATGAGTATAACGAATATGCATTGCCGGGTTCGGTAAATATTCCGCTTGAGGAACTTTTGAACGAAGGCAATATGGGATACTTCGGAGTACCCGGAGTTAAAGTGGTATTTATTTCCAACGACGATATCCGTGCCGATCAAACATGGGTATTAACCAAACGTTTGGGAGTTGATGGCACGTACGTAATGAAAGGTGGCTTAAACTGTTGGATGCAAACCATAATTGAGCCTTCGCAACCTGATGCCGATGCACCTTCTGTTGATCATGCGCTTTATGCCTTTCGCAAGGGAGCACAAATTTATTTCACAGGCGCCGAGTCGGCAACTACCGACGACGGTAATGTTGAAGTGCAGGTTCGCCGAAGAGAAAAAACAAATGTTGCAGCCGGTGGTTGCTAATTTCTAACTATCGAAAAAATTAATAGCATGCATATACATGAACGAAATCCGTGGAGAACATTAATCGCAGTATCCGTATTTGTGGTTATTCTCGTTATTGGTTTTTTAACCATGCCAAAACCGTTGATTGAATACGAAAAAAGCATGGACGAAAGCATAGAGGCTTTGCTCAATGGAGAGGACTATTTCTACCCCTGGGAGCTGGAAGATGTGATTGCCAATAAACCCGATAGTATCGTTTTGTTTGATATCCGCGACAACTTCGTGTTCGGACAGGGGCATATTCCCGGAGCCGAGAATTTGTCGGCAAGTACTTTGGCCGATCCCGATAACCTGGAGCGTTTAACAGCACTTCGCGATATGGGTGTAACCATTGTTCTATATGGCGAAAACGAACTACAGGCCAATGGCCCGTGGATGTTTTTCCGACAGGTAGGTTTTAACAACATCAAACTGTTACTGGGTGGTTATGAGTATTACAAAGCCAATGAAGATGATTTGTACAGTACTATTGACGACGATGCATATTTTAGCGGATTTCCGCGGTTTAACTATGCTGAGATGGCCGCCCCAAAAGACGGTTCTGATTTAAATGCCGATCAGGACAATAAACCTGTTCAGGTACGCCGCCGCGAAAAAACAAGTGTTGCCGCAGGAGGTTGCTAAAAAACCATATTAGTATATATTAAAAGTCCCGGTGAATTTTTTCATCGGGACTTTTTTTGATTGTGCTGAAATGAAATTCTCCCGGATTTGCGCTACATTTTGGTGATGGTCTCACTCAAAGTGAGGCTATCACTTGGTTGCTGTTCCTTTTCAGACCTTCAAGGTTTCGAAACCTTGAAGGTCTTGTAACAGACTTTTACTGCTGTACCAAAAGTAGAAATCATAAACATTGATTTTCCTTTTCCTGAAATTTCATCAAAGTCAATTTTTAATCCAACGATTGCATTTGCTCCAAGATTTGTCGCTTTAGTTTTTAGTTGGTCTATTCCGATTTTATAAATCTTTTGCAGTTTTGATTGATAAGTGTCTGACAAGCCACCAAATAAATCAGTTAGTGAAGCTCCAAAATCAGAAAAGAAGTTTGTTCCGACTACAACATTGGTAGAAATTACGTCAATATACTTTTCAATTTTAGCTCCTTCAATTGAGTTTGTTGATGTAGTAATTATTTTATGCATCTCTTATGGTATCAATTTGAATGTTTGATAATTCTTTTAAGAAAAGGCCCGGAAACCCCGGGCCCATCCTCATTAACCTTTTAAACAATATGATAATTAACTGTCCACAATAACGCGTGCAGCAATGTATCCGTTGTAAAACCCCGGATCGCGTCGCTTAAACAAGCTCATTACTTTGTCCAGTTGGTTATCCAAAATAGTATCGGCCTCTTCAAAAAGCAACTCCAGGCTTTTGGTGGCTTCTACCGATGCAATTTTATAGGCCCGTGGCTGGCCGTTAATGGCCAAAAACTCATCAAAATCGGTTTTTAAACCCTCTACTTGTTCGCGGGTAACACCGTATTCTGTTGTCAGTACTTCAATATTGGCTTCTACGGCTTCAATTATGGCCTTAATCGCCGGAATAAAATCGGCATTACGCAGCCGGTAAAGGCTGGTGTACGAGGCACTCATTTTAAGCCGAAGCTTTTCGTCGCCGGTAATCGAGGCAAAAGCTTCAACACTGTCGTTCAGGATATCGGCCTTTTCGGCCACTACACTTTTAATTTGTGTTTTGGTTTTACCCAAAAATACCTGCGCTTGTTGCTGCTCGTACTGCACCGTATCAATTTGGGTAATTACGGCTGTAAACGCATTTTTAAACTCGCCAACTTTTGGGATAGTGGCCCAAAGAGCCGACTTACTGTCGAGGTACGACGATACAGCATCGTACATCTCTTTTTTGTTAATTTGATTTTTATTCATCGTTTGAGAATCTAAGAATTATTATGCTAGTTAAGACTTTTTAGACTAAAAACAAAACATATGTATTCTAGATATCAGTTTATTGGGTAATTGGATTTAGCGATGGTCAACGTATTCCATGCCTCCCGTCATTTTCCTGTTTTTCAACATAAGGCAATAATTGTTCGCTTTAAAGTGCTTATTGTTTCACCCAAAATCCTTATTGCTTTAACTGAAATTGCCATTGCTTTAGTTAAAGTTGTTATTGCTTCACTTCAAATGGTTATTGCTTTAACCGAAGTCGTTATTGCTTTAACCGAAGTCGTTATTGCTTTAATTGAAGTCGTTATTGCTTTAATTGAAGCGCTCGTTGCTTTACTTCAAGTGGTCGTTGCTTTAATCAAAGTTGTTATTGCTTGAGTTAAAATGCTCATTGCTTTACCTGAAATTGCTATTGCTTTACTTGAACTTGTTATTGCTTCACTTCAAATGGTTATTGCTTTAACCGAAGTCGTTATTGCTTTAATTGAAGCGCTCGTTGCTTTACTTCAAGTGGTCGTTGCTTTAATCAAAGTTGTTATTGTTTGAGTTAAAATGCTCATTGCTTTACCTGAAATTGTCGTTGCTATTGTAGAACTGGTTACTGAATAAAAACACTTTGGGTTTTTATTGGAATCATTTTTGTAAAGCGTTCTGCTGTAATAATTGTTATATTCGAAATTAAAATAGAAACACATGTCAAAGATCCTGGTAATAGACGACGAGAGAAGCATCAGAAATACGCTAAAAGATATTCTTGAATACGAGAAATATGAAGTAGATCTGGCAGAAGATGGAACTAAAGGAATTGAGAAAATTCGTTCGGCCGAGTACGATATTGTACTTTGTGATATAAAAATGCCGGGACTGGATGGCATTGAAGTCTTGGAACGCCTGGTGGTTTTGGCTCCCGATACTCCGGTGGTAATGATATCCGGACACGGAAATATTGATACCGCTGTTGATTCGATAAAAAAAGGTGCTTTCGATTATATCGAAAAACCACTTGATTTAAACCGTTTGCTGATCACCATTCGCAATGCCATGGATAAATCAACCCTGGTTACCGAAACCAAAATTCTGAAGAAAAAGGTTAATAAGAAATTTGAAATCGTGGGCGAGTCAAAAGCCATTACCGAAATTATTGAAATGGCCGACCGCGTTGCTCCAACCGATGCCCGGGTATTAATTACCGGAGCCAACGGATCGGGGAAAGAGCTGGTAGCCCGCCGTATTCACGATCATAGCAATCGCGCGTCAGGGCCATTTGTTGAGGTGAATTGTGCGGCTATTCCGTCGGAATTGATCGAGAGTGAGCTGTTTGGACATGAAAAAGGAGCTTTTACTTCGGCAGTAAAACAGCGTAAAGGGAAATTTGAGCAGGCCAATGGCGGAACACTTTTCCTGGATGAAATTGGCGATATGAGCCTTTCGGCACAAGCCAAAGTTCTGCGTGCATTGCAGGAAAGTATTATCAGCCGTGTTGGTGGCGATAAACACATAAAAGTTGACGTGCGAGTAGTGGCTGCTACCAATAAAAACCTGGCCAACGAGATTGATCAGAATAAATTCCGCGAAGACCTTTATCATCGTTTAAGTGTGATTCTGATTCATGTTCCAACACTTAACGAGCGGCTTGATGATATTCCTTTACTGGCCAATCATTTTATTAAACAAATTTGCAGCGAGTACGGTATGCAGGAAAAAACAATTACAGAGAAGGGCATAACCGAGTTGCAAAAAATTAACTGGACCGGTAATATTCGTGAGTTCCGGAATGTAATTGAACGGCTTATTATTTTGTGCGATAAGGAAATTACCGAGGCTGATGTATTAAAATTCGCCGCTCCTTTAAAATAGAATTCCTTAAATTATTCCTCAATCTAAAAACATCTTGACTGATTTGTTGTTAAGTATGTAACAAAGTAGTTTATAACGTTCTGTAACGTTAGCTATTAAAGATATAAGCCTCTGGTTTCGGAAGTCAATTTGTCATGGCGTATTATTAATCTTTCCCTCGGGAAAATATTTTCTTCCGTTTTCAGAGGCTTTTCTTTTGCAAATTTTCCATTGATATTAAATAGAAATTTCACGCAGAGAACGCTAAGTTTTCGCGAAGAACGCAAACCAGATTCCTGCACCTTTGCGAATTTTGCGCTTCTTTTTTCCTTTGCGTGAAACGATATTAATCTTAAAACTCCGTAGGAGTTCGATTATAATAGGGATTCCAAAGAAAAAGTAAACAACCCGGTACGGGTTGGATAACCAATATTATCTCGTTTTAAAATTCCACCTTAAACAGGTAAAAAATCACATTAAGAATAATGTAAAGCAAGATGATCAGCGCCAGTCCGTAAACGTTTAAAACGATTAATAAAATGGCTGATATTGCCAGGAAGAGGTAACGATACCAGTTCTCTTTTAAACGCAGGTTTTTCACTTTAAGCGAAAACATGGGTAAGTTGATTACCATTATCCCCGACATAAAAATACCCAGGATAACCAGGTTTTTTGTGGAATACAGCGATTGAAAAATATCGTGGTATTTCGGGAATTCGAGCATCAACCCAAGTGAAGCCCAAAATATTCCGTTTGATGGAATGGGCAAACCTCTGAAAAATGGTTCGTCGCTTGTAAACACATTAAATTTTGCCAGGCGGATAGCTCCAAAAACCGGAACTAAAAATGCGGAGAAAAGAATAATCCACTGCCACCAATCTGCAGTAATTTCGTGTATCGGTTGGTTTTCGCCGAATAATGAAAACTCGAGCAAAGTAAAAAGAATAGCACCCGGAGCCACACCAAACGAAACCAGATCGGATAAGGAATCGAGCTGTTTCCCGATTTCAGAATAGGCTTTTAATGCTCGTGCTGCCAGCCCGTCGGCAAAGTCGAAAACCGAGGCGGCGCAAATAAAAATTCCTGCCCAGATCAGGTGTCCGTCGATGGCAAAAATTGTAGCTATTACTCCTGATAAAAGGTTGAGGGTGGTAATAAAATTGGGTATCTGTTTAATAATGTTCTTCATTTGTTGTTACGCTTTACACGTTTCCGGTAAAAATGAGCCAAATAAAAATTGCAGGGATAACAAAAAGCAAACTATCCAGGCGGTCTAAAAATCCACCGTGACCGGGTAAAAATGTGCCCGAGTCCTTTACATCGATTTCGCGTTTTATCTTCGATTCGAATAAGTCGCCCAATGTGCCAAAAGCCACGGTAAGTACCGCAATAACAATCCAGCTAAGCATACTTACAGCCTGGAACATAACCGCATTTACTATTCCCATAATAATGGCAAAAACGGCACCTCCAATTAGGCCTTCCCACGATTTTGCAGGCGATATATTTTTACACATTTTGTGTTTGCCAAACTGTGTGCCCACCAGGTAAGCTGCCGAATCGTTTATCCACAGAATAAAAAATACGCCAACCATTATCCACGGATAAAAGGTATTTTGCCCGTTAATTGAGGTGTGCACAACAAAGTTCATCAAACTAAACGGCAGCGCAATGTAGGCAAAACCCAATGTGCTTGAACCCGCATTCTTTAGGGTGTCTTTGTCGCTTCTGAAAATTTCTACAATAAGCAGGATAACAACAATGGCAATAAAACTAAAGCCAAACTGGCGCGGCAGATAATTATTCGATAAGCCAAAACAAATCAGGAAAAAGATAACGCCAAAAATACTTCCGATAATTCGCGAAGGATGATGGCCGGCTTTTTCCACCATGGCATAAAATTCGTATTGGGTGATAAATAAAAGTGTTGCAAATACCACCGCAAAAATGATCGGATGCAGCAGCGTTCCGCCCAGCATTACGGCTATATAAATAACTCCGGTAAGAGAGCGTTTAAGTAAATTACTCACCTTTTAATTCTTTGATTAGGTTTATAGCTTCGTTACGGTTTTCTTCAGCAACATAAATTTTGTACTCGCCAAAATTCTGGTATGCCGAATCGTGTTGGTTAAGAACAACAATTTTTATCCCGGCACTTTCAAGCAGGTCTTTGGCCATTTCTGCTTTGTATTCGTGTGCTGTCATAAAAATCATTTCCCAACCTTTCTCCATGCTGCAAAGTTAACAAAATCTGGTTTCCGAGAAGTTAAATAGTGTGAAGCTAGTAGATAAACACATGCAATTCGCGTGGTCCGTGAGCGCCCAGAACCAGCGTTTTTTCAATATCAGCAGTTCGGCTTGGGCCTGTAATTAAAGTAACCTGCGAAGGCAACTGATCGGGATATTTCTCCCGTATTTTAGCGTAAGCGGTATGCAGATAGTCAACCAGCTGGTCTTTCCGGGCAATAACAAGGTGTTGCGGCGGGTACACCGATAGTTGTCGTCCTCCCTGTAATGCCGAACTTACCATTACCGATCCGGTGTGAGCGATTAAAAACTCGCAGGATGTTATTCCTGCTTCTATAGTTTGTTGCCTTTTCTGGTAATCGTGATGTCCAATCCCGTTTTTTGTGAGTAATTCCTGAAGTTCTTTTTCAGCGCAAACCACTTCTGTTTTTGGAACATCCTGCAACACCGTTTTTAGCCTCTCAACAAGCTCTTCTTCCGATTTGCACAAATAAACACTCCCGTTTACCGCCTCCAGGTTTTCTTTAAATGCCTGACTTAAAGATTTTTCAATAGCGTGATAAACGGGAGCGTCAAAATCAGGCATCTCCGGCTCGGGGTGAATAGCTTTTTTTAGCTTGTTCAGTATTTCTTCGCGAGCCGATGCCATTTATTCTGTTGTTGTTTCCTCTTCGTGATTTTCTTCGGTTTTTGTTTCTTTCGTTTCTTTCAGCTCGGCGTTTGCTGGTTTATCGCCGTTTCCATTTTCCGAGATTGCGTGTTTTTTGTCCCACGGGCGTTTGCCAAATATCTCTTCCAGGTCTTCGCTGAAAATTACTTCCCGCTCAAGAAGCAGTTTCGCTAACTTGGCGTGCCCTTCTTGATTCTCTAGTAATACCTGTTTGGCACGTATGTATTGGCTGTCAATCAGTACTTTTACTTCCTCGTCAATCAGCTCTGCCGTTTTTTCGCTGTACGGTTTGGTAAATGTAAAGTCTGATTGACCGGTTGAATCGTAAAAGCTGATGTTCCCAACTTTTTCACTCATTCCGAAAATACTAACCATTGCATAAGCCTGCTTGGTTACTTTTTCCAGGTCGTTTTGTGCTCCC
The DNA here is from genome assembly GCF_041583095.1 of Draconibacterium sp. Taxonomy (NCBI): domain Bacteria; kingdom Pseudomonadati; phylum Bacteroidota; class Bacteroidia; order Marinilabiliales; family Prolixibacteraceae; genus Draconibacterium; species Draconibacterium sp. The sequence continues at coordinate 14,184 of NZ_JBFHGM010000032.1, read as the reverse complement.
GACGAAATTTTACCAAAGGTAATTTCTTCTGCTGCACGTCCGCCCAATGCCGACGCCATTTCATCCAACAACTGTTCTTTGGTGGTAATCGATCTTTCTTCGGGCAAATACCAGGCTGCTCCCAGTGCTTTACCACGCGGAACGATAGTTACCTTAACCAGCGGATGCGCATATTCCAGCAGCCAGCTAATGGTGGCGTGACCCGCTTCGTGAAAGGCAATTGTTTTCTTTTCTTCCTGCGAAATGATTTTATTTTTCTTTTCCAAACCACCGATAATACGGTCAACGGCATCAAGGAAATCCTGTTTTGTTACCGAATCCCTGTTTCTGCGGGCTGCTATTAAGGCAGCTTCGTTACAAACATTGGCAATGTCGGCACCCGAGAATCCCGGCGTTTGTTTGGCCAGAAAGTCAACTTTTACCTCTTCGCTCAGTTTTAAGGGACGTAAATGAACATTGAAAATCTCACCACGCTCATTCAGGTCGGGCAATTCAACGTGAATCTGGCGGTCGAAACGGCCGGCACGCATTAAGGCACGGTCCAGAATATCGGCACGGTTGGTAGCTGCCAGAATGATTACCCCGCTGTTGGTGTCAAAACCATCCATTTCGGTAAGCAGCTGGTTCAGCGTATTTTCGCGTTCGTCGTTCGATCCCATATTTGGGTTTTTACCACGTGCACGTCCGATGGCGTCAATCTCGTCGATAAACACAATACACGGTGCTTTTTCTTTGGCTTGTTTAAACAAATCGCGAACACGCGATGCTCCTACTCCCACAAACATTTCAACAAAATCGGAACCCGACATGCTGAAAAACGGAACATTTGCTTCGCCGGCAACTGCTTTTGCAAGCAGGGTTTTACCCGTTCCCGGAGGGCCAACCAAAAGTGCACCTTTCGGAATTTTACCACCGAGTTTGGTATATTTTGCCGGGCTTTTCAGGAATTCTACAATTTCTTCCACTTCCTGTTTGGCCTCTGCCAGTCCGGCAACATCTTTAAAGTTTGTCGATACTCTCTGGTCTTTATCAAAAACTTTGGCCTGCGATTTTCCGACATTAAAAATACCACCGGCGCCACCTCCTCCGGCACCACCGCGGCTCATCCTTCGGAAAATCCACCACCACAGCAATATTATCAGTACAAACGGGCCAATCGACCAAATAATGTCGCGTGCCCAATTCTGCTCATCTTCGTACACCGGAAAGACTTTGTCTTCCATGTTTTCCTGTGCAACCTTCAGGTCATCGGCAAAATTTTCAATCGGTCCGGTATTTAGTTTAAAATGCGGGCCAATATCTGATGGTTTCGAGAAGTTCCCTTCAAACTGCGATTCGTAATTTTTTATCCGGTCTTCTTTCAAATATATCCGGGCAATTTTTTCATTTATTACTACAATACGTTTAACATCGCCGTTTTGCAACATTTGTTTTACTTCGGGCCACGACGTGTCAACAGGGCCTTTGCTGGTGCTGATGTAATATTGAACGATTAGAAAAACAACAGCAATAATTCCGTATATCCAATAGGCATTAAATTTTGGCGGTTTTCCGTTGTTTTTGGGATTTAGTTTCCCAAAAGGGTTGTTCAGATTGTTCTGATCTTTTTTGTTATTTTGTTTATCTGTCATGGTCTTTTAATCTTCTTCTTCAATTTGTGTAATTTTTGCATCAGCCCAAAGTCCTTCAAGGTTATAAAACCGCCGTGCTTCTTCCTGGAAAACATGTACCATTACATCTCCGTAATCCAACAAAATCCAAAGTGCATTTCGGTAGCCGTCGCGATGCCAAACATCTTCGCCGGTAACTTCTTTAACTGTTTGTTCTACCGTGTGTGCAATTGAATCAACATGAGTTGAGGAGGTTCCGTGGCATATAATAAAATGTCCACATTCAGTGTGACCGATACTTTCCAGATCAACGTGTTTTATATCTTTCCCTTTTATCCGATGAATACCTTCAAGAATTGCTTCTATTAAAACCTTTGAATCTTCTGCTTTATTCATAAAAATTTATTGTACCCTACAAAGATAATCTTTTTGTCCATTAACCATTTTTTAAGAGAATGGTTTACTTTTGAATTTATATGTTTTTAACGGACAAAAATATCATTGTTTTTAATGAGCTCGATAGTACCAACAACTATGCCAAGCAACTGGTGCGGGAAAAGGCGGCTCAAGGCACTGTCGTTTTGGCACATTACCAGGAATGTGGACGTGGGCAGGTTGGTAATTTTTGGGAAAGTGAACGCGACAAAAATTTGCTTTTCAGTGTGATTTTATACCCTGGTTTTTTAGAAGCCGGAAAACAGTTTTACATCTCGAAAGTTGTAAGTCTGGCTTTGGCCGACGTACTAAAACAGCATTTAAATGATGTGAAAATTAAGTGGCCCAACGATATTTATGTGGGCGAAAAGAAGATTGCCGGCATTTTAATTGAAAACACGGTGAAGGGCATAGCACTTGATTCTTCGATAGTTGGAGTGGGGTTGAACGTTAATCAGGAACAATTTCTGTCGGATGCACCCAACCCGGTATCGATGAAACAGCTCTTAAAAAAGGAATTTGATATTCAAGCTATTTTGAAAGCGTTTTTACAGCGGCTGGAGGATTATGTTGAGGTTTTGCGTGAGGGGAAACTGGAAAAAGTTGATGCGGAATATTTTCAGTCTTTGTTCAGAAATGAGGGTTTGCATCCATACCGGAAAGCCGGCAAAGAGTTTAGCGCCAGAATTGCAGGAATTGGCAGTTTTGGGCAACTCCAGTTGGAAGAGCCCGACGGGAATGTTACAGAATATATGTTTAAAGAGGTGGAGTTTGTTATCTGAAGGATTGAAGGATGAAGGATTGAGGGACTGATTTTTGGATTGCTAAATTGGCAAATTGAAAAATTAGTAATAACGTTCAACTATAATATCTCAGTGTAGCTCTGTGAAAATCTCTGTGTTACTCTGTGGTAAAAAAATGCCTACTAATTTGCCAGCTGCCTATTCCTTCTAAAATCTACAATCGTTAATCATCATTCGAAATTCCTTCTGTGCTGAAAACTGAAAACTGCGACTGAAAACTGTTACTGATAGGGCAGCTTCGAAAGCGTGTCGGCCAACTGATTAATGCCTTCTTCCAGTTTGCTTCCGGCCATCATCTTAATCATCATGCTCATTTCAGCATGAAGCGTTAAGCGCATTTTTGTTTTGTATTCATTAACCGGCATTAACTGAATCCAGAAAGTAAAACTCAGCGGTAAACCACCCGAACTTTCCACTTTTATCGTTTTAAATGGCTCGCGGTTAACAATTTTAATTTCGGCAAGTCCCAGCCCGGTGATGTTGAATTTACACGAGTCGCGATCCGACTCAAAATCTGTAATTTTAATTTGCGGAACCTTTTCGGTTATTTTCTCTATCAGTCCTGAATTGAGGTAAGCAGACAGGTTTTCGAAATTCGACAGGTAATTAAAAACCACCTGCTGGTTGTGCTCGATAACTTTTACTTCGCTAACGTATTTGTTGAGTGCCATAGTAGTTATAAAAAATCCCGCCCCCAATAACCATCAGGAGCGGGAGATATTAAATGTCTTTATTTTCTGTTATTTCCCCCAGTTTGCAGGGTCTTCGCGTCATTCCATCAGCGACTCCACCTGGTCTTTTGTAATGTCGCCTCTTTCCAGCGAAAAGTCGATCAGGATCTGGTAACGGCTCAACGACGTAAGTTCGATACCCGCTTTTTCGAAGTTTTCTTTTGCCAACGGGAAATTGTAGGTAAAAATTGAAACCATTCCCACAACATCGCCACCAAAGTTGTTAACTGCCTCGGCAGCTTTCAAACTACTGATTCCAGTAGAAACAAGGTCTTCAACCACAACAACTTTTTTGAAAGGTTTCAGATCGCCTTCAATCAGGTTTTCCAATCCGTGACCTTTTGGTTTCGAACGAACATAAATGAAGGGAAGTCCTAATTTGTCGGCTACCAGTGCTCCAATTGCAATGGCTCCGGTAGCTACCCCTGCAATTACTTCTGCCTCCGGGTATTTTTCCTGAATCAGCTGAACAAATGCATCGCGAATGAACGCGCGGGTATCAGGATAAGAAAGCGTTTTTCTGTTATCGCAATAAATGGGAGATTTCCAACCCGATGCCCATGTAAATGGATTATCTGGTTGTATCTTTATCGTGTTAATTTCAAGTAATCGCTTGGTTACTTCTGTTTGTATATTTTCCATAATGATGTGCAATTTTAATTCAATGCAAAAGTATAAAGTTTTTTTGAATGAAAAGAGGATCGGTTTTGTGCCGGGCGCGAATATAACATTGAGTAAACTATGCCAGATTTTGACCGAAAACAGCGGCATTGAAGCGATAATGGACTGGCTGCAGGATTTTGAAAACGGCGATTTCTTGGAAACTGTTGTAGAACATCCTGAGGTTGAGAAACTGTTTCAGAATTTCAGATCGGCATTTTTGCAAATGGATGCTGCAGGCGGCGTTGTAAAACGTGACGGCAAATTGCTGTTTATTTTCAGAAACGGGAAATGGGATCTGCCCAAAGGAAAAATCGATAAAGGTGAAAGTGTTGAAACTGCCGCTTTACGCGAAGTGGAAGAAGAATGTGGCATTACAAACCATTCCATAGTAAATGCGCTGCCATCAACTTATCACATTTACAAATCACCGTACAAAAATACACTGGGGCAGTGGGTTTTTAAAGAAACCTTTTGGTTTGAAATGGACTATCATGGTTCGGAAAAACCAATTCCTCAAGAGGAAGAAGGCATTACCGAAGTACGCTGGTTTCAGCCGAATGAGTTGGACGAGGTGCTCGAAAATACCTATGGAAACTTAAAAGCGCTGATAGAACTTTACCGGGCCTGATTGCGCTGACGCATAAAAAGTTCGTTGCGCAGCCAGGTGCCAAATTGTTGCTCGAAACCGTTTAGCGGTGCTTTGGCATCATCAAATACGACCTGGTGTTTTTCGTTTAACAGAAAACATTGTGGAAACGAACGAACTTTATATTCAGCAATGGCTTTATTTTCAGTGTCTATTAACACGATCGCCGGCACCTTATTTTCTTTAAAAAAACTGTCAATTCCCGCTCTGTCGGTGTTTCGCAGCACCACAAAAATATCGAGGTTTTTATTAAACAGTTCGTTCAGGCGGCTCAGGTATTTTAAGTGCTCCTGACAAATTACCGTTTCAACATCGGCAAAAACAATGTATTTAAATTTCTCCTGGCTGTCGTTCGTACAAAGCCTTTTGCCGTTAAGGTCGTTTAAACAAATGGGCGATGCTTCGCTACCTTTTTCCAGAAATGTGATTTTGGCGGTAACGTTTTTGGCTGCCTCACGGATTTTTGATTCGCGGTTTCCTGTAAAGTGTTTGCTGCCGATCATATTTTTAATGGCTTTCACCGGAAATTCTTTGGAGTAAAAACCATCGTGCAGCATTTTTAATAATACCAAATCGGCCATGGTTCCCGAGAGTTTATATTTCTCCGAAACAAAATCAAGCAAGGCGTTTATGTTTTCGCCGGCAACTGCAGCCGATACCTTTGCTCCGCCAATGGCTTTTGCCGAAAAGCTAAGTTGCTTGTTGAAAGTTTTGTCGAATAAGGTTTTAAACGACTGGTGTCCCCAGAATTTCGGCGAAATTGATTGGAAAACAGCAGAATAATCTTCAGGGCTCATTCTAAAAATGTCAGCTTCCATAAGTTTTAAGCGCAAGGTTTTATGCAGCTCAAAACTTTCTGATCCTTTTTCAGGAAAAGCCTCGTCGATGCCGGCTTTTAGTCGGTTAAAGGCAGCTTCGGATTGCTGAAAGTATAAGGCATTAAAATCTTTATCTGTTAATTCGTTTAGTTTCTGTTCAAAGCGGCTGATCTTGTCGTTGAGCATATCGCCATTGTTGGTATAAATCCAAAAAGCAATGGGCTGGAAGTAGGGGTTCTTTTGGTCGGCAAACGATTTCTTTTTTAATGGAGGGAGTTTTAAATCAATGCTTACTCCCGGCTCCAGTAAAAGCATCCCGCGGTAAATGCCAAACTCGGAGAAAGTAAAAAACGGCTCATCAATTTGTACAGAAGCCTCGCATGTTCCTTCGCTGTTGAATTTTAAAGTGAAAGCCACTTTGTTGTTGTTGGAAATCGGGTCGGCAAAGGCATAAAAAGTAAGTTCTTTGTTGGCGTATTCGGGATTGGTACAACGAATGTTTGTGCCCCTTCCATTTAACGAAAAGCTCAGCGCCATGATGAGGGTTATCAGAAAACGTATGCTATGGTTCATAGGTGTTATTCAATTTTAAACTCGCTCATATCCAGTCCCTTTGGCAGGAACAGGCTTGCATCGCCACCATGCGAAACAATATCGCGAATTATACTGGCGTTAACCGGCGTATGTTCCGGCAGGGTGAGCAAAAATACCGATTCAATCTCGGGGTGCATTTTTTTATTGATCTGTGCAATAGAACGTTCATATTCAAAATCGGAGGAGGTACGTATACCGCGTAAAATATATTTTGCGCCCACCTCTTTACAAAAATCTACGGTCAAACCTTCGTGTAAGCGAACCTCAATGGTAGGTTCGTTTTCAAAAACCTGGTTGATCCATTTCATCCTTTTTTCAATTGGAAAGAACGGTTTTTTGTTGGCGTTAAAGCCGATCATGATATAAATTTTGTCGAACATTGAAATGGCACGCCGAACAATCGACTCGTGTCCTACTGTAAAAGGATCAAAAGATCCGGGGAATATGGCTATTCTTTCCATTTTGAATCGTTTAAAGTGCTTCAAAATTAGCTAAAAATGCTAAGTGTAAAAAACGAAGGTGGCAGCTAGTTTATTGCTTTTGCCCGGTTTGAGCTCACAAACAGGATGTTACCCAGATCATTGTAGCCTTCGCTGAATTCTTCAATATTTCTCAATGCATCAGTGGTAAAACCAATGATTGTAAGGTCGGCATCGGCCGAGTATTTCATGATTTTGCTTTTTCGGTCGCCCGACTCAAACGTCACCATCGATATATTCGACGGGCTGATTGGTAAACGTCCGGCTTTTATCAATTCCAGAAGTTGATTGCGTTTTTCCTCAACATCCTGCTCGGGATAAAGCGCGAATATTTTAATTTTTCCTTTTTTCCACTCGGGGTGGCCTAAAATGATGTAGCCCAGCAAAATCATCAGGTTGGCGTTTACATAGTCTTCCGGGCTTATCCATATATGTATCTCTTTCTTATAACCAAAACTTTTGTACGATGTATTCAGAATACAAATGTCGAAACCGGCCGATTCAACAATCTGGTAGTTGCCGGTAATTTCTTTCAGATTCCCCGGATCGGTTCTCGAGAATTCAAAAAGAATAAGGTTGTTTCCTTTGCCTGATATTCCTGAAAGTTGCACCACCTGCGCAATTGCAGAAGTATACGATGGCGAAATTATCGTATCGAGATAAACGCGGTTCTGACTTCCGGCTGATAGTTGAATCAGGCGGTCGAGAATTTTCTTCGATTCGGTTGTATTCTTCTCGTTCAGCAAACCTTTTATAAAATGAATGTAGGTTCCAAAGCCGTATTTGTACGAAATCCAGCGCATAATATCGAATGCCGAGCGGCGTTTAAACGTATCGTGCGAAATACAAACACCAAATGGTCGCCAGCTTTTATCTTTTTCGCTGTCGGCACGCTGCAGCATAATTTGCAATTGGCGGCTAAGCTGGAAGATTACTCCACGGAACAATTTGTTAAGTCCCTGGTTCTCCTCGTTGTTTAGCATGATAACGTAATATATAATTGCCATAATTACCACCGAAACAGCTGCATAAGTGGCATTCATTTGAAACATTAGCCACAGCGACGAAAGTGTTCCGATAAGCGATAAATGCCAGCTTGAACGGAATGTTGGGCGGTAGGCCGGATCGGCGGCAAAGTGTTCCAGTAAGGAGATGAGGCAGATGGCACTGTAGGTTACCATAAAGAACATGGAGATGATTTGGGCCACAAAATCAACATCGCCAACTACCACAAAAACAAATGCAATAACAATGGTTATCAGCGATCCGTTAATGGGTTCATTATCGTTTTTTCTTCCTTTGGCAAACCAGCGGTTGATGTTGTTCTGCGGGAAAATATCGTCGTAGCCAATGGCTTGTAAGGTTCGTGGTGCAACCATTATTGAGCCTAATGCCGAACTTAACGAGGCCGCTGCCAGCCCGATCGGGATTATTGGCCCCCAAATGGCGATTTTGGTCATAATCAATTGGTCGGCCACCAAATCTTCGGGTGTTGCCGATACGGCAAATTTGTAGGCAACGGCAATATATACCAGCATGCCAACTACAGTGGCCCATAAGGTTCCCCGGGGAATGGATTTTTTAGGATCTTTTAAATCGCCCGAGAGTCCCAATCCTGCTGCAAGCCCGGTAAATGCCGGGAAGATAATGGTGAAAACAAAGAAGAAATTCAGGTTATTCGGAATTTTGCTGTGAAAATTAACCACTTCAGGTTTTATCGATGAATCGCCTAAAAAGAACATAGCGATGGAGGTCAATAAAATGGCAACTACCACGTACAGCGCTTTCATTCCTACATTTGCCCCTTTTGTAAGAATTAATCCCGAAAGTAAAACCATGGTAGGAATGGAAATCCACCTTCGGTCGGGGATGAAAAAATTATACGTTTCGCCAATCCATCTTATCACCGGCTCAAAAGCCTCGCCAAAAGCAATTACATAAAAAGCTACACTAATGGCTTGCGAAAGGTATAGGGCAATTCCAATTGCTCCTCCAATATTCAACCCGAACGAGCGGCTGATAATGTAATAGGCACCGCCACCTTGTACGCGCTGGTTGGTAGCAATTTCGGCAACGGCAAAAGCTGTGGGAATAGTCACAATATGACCTAAAACGATTATACCAATAACACCAATAAAACCAACCTGCCCAACAGCCCATCCAAAACGCAGAAATAAAATTGCTCCGAGTATGGTAGAAAGTGCCGTTAGAAAAACCGGCATGGTTCCAAATTTTGCATTTGTATTTACCAGCGATTTTGCCATAGTAACTCTGTTTGTGGTTTTAAAGGTGAAATATAATTCTGAAATTTCAAATCTTTTTTAGAAAATTTAGTGGGTATGTAGAAAGACGTAAAATATTTTTATAGCGGGTAGTTATTGAAAAAATTCTGACTTGATGTTTTTACCAGAACCTTTGCATTTTCAGGCATTACCAGAAGGTTGTCAAGCGACACAAATTCATCGTTAATTACCAGTTGGAGGGTATCTTCGTGGCGTAGTTCTACTATTTCCGAAATCCGAATCCATCCTTGATACGTGTCGTGCACGTGTCGGGTGTTCATTTGTTTGTAAAACTTCTGCTTACCTTCTGTATTAAACACTTTCACCTCTGCTTTGGGCATGTCGTATTTTCTACTGTCGACAAAAAGCCAGAATGACAATTCGTATTTCCCCTCTAGGAATTGAGGTCCGATTTTTTTATCGAGTAAAACTTGTTGCCCTTTTCTACTGTAAAAAGAGGCATTCCCACTAAAAATTGTTTTAGCAGAACCATTTTCAAAACCATTAAATTGAATTGAGTTTATAGCTGTGTCAGTTGCAATTTCTCCAAACGATTGTAAGTTCGGAATCTCCGATTCGACGCTATCGTGCCACTCTTTGTAACTGTGATGAAATACGGATAACGGTAGTTTGGAAAGTGTGATATATTTATCTTCCCAAAAGATCTCGGCTTTGCTTTGCAACCATTTCTCCCGATCATTCAATGTTTCTTTTGCGCAGACCAACAAAATAGGTTTGTCATTCATATCGTCGAGTCGTGTTTTTCGAATGGCCGGAGCTGCCAGCATTTGAATACTGCTGAGTGCCTGCGAAAAAGAAAGCCTTGGCGAAAAGCTTTGAATAAGTGGTAATCCGGTGTGATAGGAACATTTCATCGCCTCGGAAAAACCATTCAGGCTGTGTTCAAAAATTAGTTTATCGCCGCAGGTGCTGGCAAAAGGCAAAAAGAAAATCGCCTGAAATTCATCGGGATTTACTTTCGCTTGCTGAAAACGTGCCCGGAATTCGCTGTCGTTCGATTCAAGTTTGTCGTTTGTATTTAATAGCCCTCGTGTGCTACGTTTTATATTTACTCCGGCGTCAATAGCCCAGTAACCGATTGCAAACACCAGTAAAACAGTGGCAACAACCGGAAGCTTTTTTATTTTTAGCAAGCGGAATAATCGAAAAATAAACCAAGCTGTGTAAACTGTAAAAACATAATAAAAAATCCATGTGAAACGCCCCAGTGCTCTAAACTGCTTTATCGGAGGGAGTATGTCCAATAACCAACCAAAACCGTATTTAAACGGAATACACATTGAAAATAATAGAATGAGAATGGAAGCGTAGAAAAATACTTCGATCTTTTTTGTGGGTTTAAAAATCTTCAAACTGCTTTTCTTTTTACTGATGAGATTGAATAATGCGGTTATGAAAATTGAAACAGCGAGTAAAGTGGCCGGTAGTCCAACATAAGCTCGTCCTTCCCATTGAAAATCCATGTTGATATAATTTCCCAGAATACTTTTCAGTTGCGAACCCGGAGGCAGGAAGATGCTAAAAAAGTTGGCATGGTAAACGTAAAACCCATAAGGGTTATCTGGCCGATCGGAAACCCAATCGGTTGCCGAAACCAGCCCTTTTATAATAATCAAAGGTATTACTGCGATTGCAAATAAATACAGACCGGTTTTCCAATATTCCGAGAGTTTTTTTCTGTGGTTCCAGCACTCGACGATCAATACACCGAAAAGTAAAATGGTATAAAAAGCAACAAAATAGGCGCTCGTAAATCCTCCAATTAAGGCGGCAAGAACCAAAAGGATCGACCAAAGTATTCGTTTATCACCTAGCCTCCAGCGGATTAAAAAGTACCAGAACATTGGCAGAAAAACGGCATAAACCATTTCAAAATGACCATGTATCCGATCGAATTGCGGACTCAGAAACAATATAATGAGCGATATTATTCCGGAGTACCAACGCGGTAGCGAATAGTGCCGGAGAATCAGAAAAATAAAGGGTAGAGCCAGAAGAAAAAGTGCCAGCATTGTCAGGTTTAAAACAGCCACTCCGTGATTGGCAAGCGGGTAAATATTGTTGTCGATAAACTTTACAAACTGCAGATAAAGAGGATGCGAATTAATGTATTGCAAATGGTCGCCGTAAGGATAGTTTATTCCATCGTGACGAATGCCATCGTCGTATTTTAAATAATAAGAGAAATTGAAATAGCTTTTTAGTGCATCGCCACCTTTCGAATATAAAATAGAGTTGGGGTGTTGAAATACGGGTTTAAGGTTTAAGAAGAGTATTAGTATTGCTATTAGAGTAAGGAAAAATATTATTAGCCAATTTTTTTTCATGAATAGTTATTTAGGAACCAATTTAGGTATGGCTTAAATTAAAGTTTAAAAATACTTACGTTTTTATATTCGCCAATTTTATTTTGAAGATAGGGTTTGAATTCCTGGTGTTCTATTTTGTCAATGTCGTTAACAATCAGATATTTCGCACCGATTGATTTGAACTCCTCCATTCGTTCTTTGGGTTTCCCTTTAGTTGGAACATAACCATAATCTGTAAATCCTTTTTGATCCATAAGTACCAGTGAGATATTAATACTGTTGTCAGGAATACTTATGACGAGATCTTCCCTGTTTATTCCCAGCGATCGCAAATATGGAGTTATTGATTCTAATGCTTCTGTTGTATTGCGATATTTGTATTGTTTATAAGCGTATAATTCCTTCTCGGCTTCCGATAAGGCAACATCATATTTTAGCATCGGATCGTTTACATCATATTTCAACCTGTTCATCATAGTTGTTAGGTAGATTAATGTCACTACTCCCACAAATGCAATTAATTTCAGGAGTTTGCTCTTAAAAACCACTGCAACCCTGTTTTTTAATTCACTTAAGAATCCCAGTAAAATAAGAGGGATTAGAATAAGTAAGTTGATAAGATAATAGTCGTGAACATCGAAAGCTTTGAACCATAGTAAGACGTAAAGTGCTGCACCGATAAAAGAGATAAAGATGATTAGTAAGTAGTTGCTTCCCTTTTTTACCCAAAAAACAACATTAGTCAATAAGAGAATACCAATAACCGCCAAAGCTTTTTTATTGAAAAATGATGGGAGTAATGTAAAATACAAGCTTTTCCATATTTCATTTCTTTCTTCCTGATTTAAATCCCAAATGGGAAATAAATCTTGCAGAAAGATTCGATTGTTGGTTGAATTATAGTAGTCGGTATATTTTACCCAAACAAAAATAATAGTACCAATTAGAATGTACGGGATGAATTTACCCAGCTGTTTGGTTATCTGGAAACCGTATTTTCGAAAATCAGTTGTGGTTTGTAGTAGTTGAAATGATAAAAATGCAACCACAATGATTAAAGAAGTTATTTTTAATAATCCGGCAATTGTGAAACATAGAACCGCTATCCAAATCCATTTCTTTTTGCCGGTATCGATAAATAAAAAGTAGCACCATATTCCTGTTAATGAAAGCCCAAAAGCCGGAGCGTTGGGCAGGAAGTTGTTGGTGTAAAATACCAATGCCGGTGATGAAAAAAGAAAAATGGGAATAAATATGGCCCAAAAGTTATCTTTTAGTATTCTATAAGATATTTTATAAAGCGAAAATAATCCGCTAAAAACAAGTAAGATATTTAATCCTCTGTATATAAAATATCGTTTGCCAAATAATGTCCAAAGTTTAGCTACCGTATAATATATAATCGGGAATTCGGATATGGTTTTCCCATTTCCATTGGGGCCGGTCCAGTGAACTTCAGGTTCGAAAAAGTTTAACCCTTCCTTGTAATAATTAACTGCAATCGACAAACAGTCGGTAGCCCTCCACATATGCGGAAACCATGGCCCTCTTAGAATAATCTCGTGGTAATTGTAAAGTAAACTTACCAGTAATAAAATGAACAGAAATAGTACATTCTTATTTTTTATTTCCACTTTCATCCTTTTTCGTTTGAGTTGGCAGATTGTTATACCTTACTTCTCTTTTATATAAAGTTTTAGCTCACGCTCTGTAGGCAGATCTACTTTTTTATACCCGTTTTTTTGTGCAAACTCAACAAGTTTTAACTCTAAATCTCCAGGGTAATAGCCTGTTAAAATGGCATCCGGTTGATTGGTTTGCATAAAATTATCCACCTCTTTTTTCGAGATAATATTAAACTCTTTTCTTGTATCATCAGGAATTGAGTGTGAGGTACGCCAAATAAAAGGGCTGCTTACAAATTCTTTATAAATTTTAATGGAATCACTTTCTAAAATCTCTGCAGGCGATAGCGTCAACACTTTTGCTTCACCATTTATTGCTACATCAACCAAAGTGCTTATTCTGTGTCGACTAAGCGCGTACCATGATCCCGTTCTTTTCATGTCATACGCTTTTTTATAATTCACCTCTAACGGCGGAATTATCGATAACACAAAAAACAGGATGGCTACATAGTTAAAGTATTTTTTTTGCGAACCAAGGGTATAAAAGATAACAACGATCAGAAAAACCGATAGCGGATATACATATTGAATAATAAGTAACTTACCAACCGAGAGGTATACCAGAAATGGTAAAGTAAGGAGCAGAACATTAATCTTGAAATTTAACTTGTTGTCTTTTATAAGATTGAAAACTTTAAGTATCAGTACCAAAATTAGCCCTGCCAGTAGAACTGATGACTGCCATTTCTTCAGCACCTTATCGAAAAGTTCCGCTAATTTTTCACCTAGGGAAAGTGCTGCTCCGGGTTGCGCCTTCATATCGATTTTAAAATGAAACTGGTAGATGTCGAAAAGAAAGCCTTTGGGGGCCATTGAGATAAGAATGAACACAGGAATCAGTCCTGCAAAAACACCAAGCGAAAAGTATAGGAACTGTTTCATCTTAACTGTTGTTGTCTCTTTTTGAAACAATAAAATACTCAGTGCAAATGGGATGATGAAAAAAATGAAATGCATTCTGAACCCAACTGCAACTCCCAACAACAATCCACTAATTGCTGCTTTTATCGATAGACGTCTGCTTCTGTCGGTTGATGTAAGCACTAAAAATGACAGCATTGAAAGCAATAATGGGAAGTCGTAGGTAAATCGTGCAAAGGCATAT